>JBEANZ010000494.1:0-2913 GCA_041165185.1 Verrucomicrobiota bacterium
TCCTCCACGAAAACCGCGACGCCGAAATCACCGACCTCCTCCCCCAGCCCAACGGCGACCTCTACGCGAGCATCGTCTTCGCAAGCACCAGCGGCGAGTCGCGCATCACGCCCGCCGCGCGCGCCGGTGCCGCCGACGAGAAATCACCCGCCGCCACTTCCACCGCGCCCGCCGCCTCGCCGCCGGAAAAATTCTCCGGCCGCAGCGCGCTCCTCTGGATTCCCGCCAACGGTTTCCCCGAGGTCCTCGCCTCGCGCGCCGTGGCGATACCATCGTCATCGCCGGCGGCGAAGCCGGCGAACTCCTCGGCTACGATCTTCGCGCCCGGCTCGCGCTCACGTTTGCCGGCAGCATCTCCTCGCAGCTCAACGGCCTCCTCCCGCTCGCCGGCTCGCCGGACAGGTTTCTCGTTCTCCGCAACAACGCCCCCGGCCTCGGCCTCCTCGACTTCGCCGCCGCCGGCCCCCGCGAAGCCGAAACCCGCCGCCTCGATCTCGGCGCGCCCGCCACCCTCGGCGCCCTCCGCTTCAACCGCCTCCGCCAACTCGCCGACGCCGACCTCGCCCTCGCGTTGAAAGCCAGCAGCGGCAGCGACGACCTCGAGGGCTGGTCCGCCTGGACGCCCCTCGCCACCACCGGCGACGGCTGGCGCGCCGAAAATCTCCGCGCGCGCTACGTGAAACTCCGCGTCAAGCTCGCCCCCGCCGCTGGAGCCGCGGCGCCCTCGTCGCGCGATTTCGCCCCCGAGCTCGACAAGGCCTCGCTCTACACGCTCCCGCAAAACCGCCGCCCGCTCCTCGGCGATTTCCGCGTCATCACGCCGAACTACGGCGTCATCCCCGCCGTCGATCAACCGCCGCCCGCCAACGTCGCGCTCAGCCAGGTCCTCCAATCCGGCCCGCGCGACGACGACGCCAAGCGTCGCGAAACCCTCCTCCGCAGCCAAATCGTCCCCGCCCCCGGCAACCAAATCATCCTCTGGCAAGTCACCGACCCCGACGGCGACGCCCTCGCCTTCAACTTCTCCATTCGCCGCGACGGCACCGCCGACTGGCTCGATCTCGCCGTCGGCACGCGCGACAGCTTCGTGCAATTCGACACCGCGCACTTGCCCGACGGCGTCTACTTCACGCGCCTCGTCGCCACCGAGCTCGGCCCGCGCCCGCCCGCCGACCGCCTCACTGCCACCTTCGAAACCGACGACCTGCTCGTCGATCACACCCCGCCGGAAATCCTCGAGGCCACCGCGCGCCGCGACGGCGACCGCCTCCTGGTGACCCTCCGCGGCCGCGACGCCCGCTCGCTCCTCGAAGGCATCGAGGCGACGTTCAACAACGGCGTGCACGAAGCCCTCGAACAACCCGCCGACGGCATCCGCGACAGCCGCGAGGAAACGTTTACCCTCGATCTCCCCGCCGCCAAATTCGCCAACGCGACCTCCGTCGAAGTCACCCTCGCCGACGCCGCCGGCAACACCGCCACCCGCCGCATCGCGCTGCCGAAATAGTTGGCCAGGTCGTTTGACGCCGACGTTTCCTGCCCGCCGGCCCGACAGCGGCCGCGAGCAACCGGCCCCCACCTTGACTAGCCGAACCTCCCGTGCGTTTGTCTCCGCCGCACCACCCGCCCGCCGCGATGTCCGCCCTCCACCTTGAAATTGAAGTGCCCGACGATCTGGCTAATTTCCGCCTGCCGCCCGGCGTGCAACACCGCCTTCAGGCCTTGCTCGACAAACAGGAGGCAACCGGCCCGCTCACCGCAACCGAACGCGAGGAAGCGGAGGGCCTGGTAAATCTCGCGGAGTTTCTTTCGCTCCTCCGCCTCCGCGCCACCCGCGCCGGCGGACCAGTGGGTTAGCCCATGACGGTCCCGTCCCAGTTGCGACGGACGGTCATCACGCGTGCCGGCCACCGCTGCGAATATTGCGGTCTGGCCCAGGCGGGACAGGAAGCCGCGTTTCACCTCGATCACGTCGTGCCCGTCGCGGCGGACGGCCCGACCGCCGCGGCCAATCTCGCTCTGGCCTGCGTCTCGTGCTCGCTCCGCAAAGGCGCCCGCCAATCCGCCCCGGACCCGCAAACCGGGGAACCCGTCGATCTTTTCAACCCGCGCCGCGAACACTGGTCGGATCATTTTCGCTGGGTGGGAGCGACCATCGTGGGTCGGACCCCGACAGGCCGCGCGACGGTCGCCGCCCTGCGATTGAACCGACCGCTCATTCTCGCGATTCGCGAGGAGGAGATTTTTCTCGGCCGTCACCCGCCGCCATCCTGATTGGACGCTCCGGCGCTCCGCCCCCTCACGCGCGCGGGTGCGCCTTCGCGTAGATTTCCTTCAAGCGCGCCACGCTCACGTGCGTGTAAACCTGTGTCGTCGCCAGTTGCGCGTGGCCGAGCAGTTCCTGGACGAGCCGCAAGTCCGCGCCCGCGTTGAGCAGGTGCGTCGCATACGAATGCCGCAGTTTGTGCGGCGTCAGATCGAGCGGCAGGCCCGCGAGCGCGAGGTAGCGCTTCAACATCAGTTGCACCGCGCGCACGTTCATCGGCGAGCCGTCGGGATTCGTCAGCACGACCCGCGCGGGCGCCGCGTCGCGCGCGAAGTCGTCCCGGAATTTTTTCAACACCGCCAGCGCCACGCGCCCCAGCGGGCAGAGGCGCTCCTTGTTGCCCTTGCCGCGCACGCGCGCAACGCCCGAGGAAAAATCCACCGCGCCAAACGTCAGCGCCGCCAGCTCGCTCACGCGCAGCCCGCCGCCGTAGAGCAGCTCCATCGCGAGCCGGTCCCGCCACGCCACATGCGAGCCGACGGCCGCGTTTTCGAGCAGCCGCTGCGGGCCGGCGAGCAACCGCTTCATCTGCTCCTCGGTGAGAAACTGCGGGAGGCGTTTCTCCAGTTTTGGCAACGGCACGCCGG
>JBEANZ010000495.1:0-5836 GCA_041165185.1 Verrucomicrobiota bacterium
GAGTTCCTCCTCGAACCGCGCCGGGTCCAGCGCGCGGATCGTCACGCCCGCCGCCGTCATCCGTGCCGCAACGCCTGCGAGCCGCTCGTCGCGCCGCTCCATGTCGTCCGCCACCGACGAGTAATATTCCGCCAGCGGCGCAAAGCCCGCCGCGCGCCACCACACCGGCCACTCGGGCGGATTCGCCGGTTCGAGCAAGAACGGCGGCTCCGTGCCCGCCTCCGTGACGAAGCGGTATTTCCGCCACGTGTTCCCGTCCATCGGCCCGACCGCGAGCGTGCAGCCCTCCGCGCGCAGTCGGTCGCCCGCGCGCCGGAGCGCTTCCGCGGCGGCGTCCGCGCTCGTCGCAAGAAATCCGCCGATCACACCGGGCGTCTCGCCCGCCATCGGCGGCGCCGCGCGCCACCACAGCAGCGCCTCCGCCTCGCCGTCCGCCGTCGTCGCCGTCACGCGCGCGTCGGCGCCCAGGGGCAGTTCGTCGCTCATGGGAGCATCGTGGCAAACGCCGCGAGCGAGGCGAGCACGGCCGCCGCGCCCTGCCGCCACCAGCGGGCGTTCATGTCGTCGGGCAACGCGAGGTCGCGCTCGCCCGCGATGAAGACCGCCAGCGCCGCCGCCATCACCACGGCGCCGGTCACGAGCGCGTGCGGCGCGATCGCGGCCGCGCCGTTCACCGCCACAAACACTCCGCCTTGCACGACGGTCGCCTGCGCGAAGCCCATCGTCCACCACCGCGCGCGGCCCCACTGCGGCTTCGCCTGCGACCACCGCACCGCCGCGATGATCGCCTGCTGCGTCGCGAGTCCGAGCGTGAACAGCCACAGCCACCTCACCTCCGCCGACCGCGCGTTTGCCACCGCCCAGCCAACGCCCGCCGAGCCGATGCACACCACCGCCGCGAGATGGTAGCGGCCCTCGCCCGCCGGCGGCCGCGGCGTGATCCACGCGTAGCTTGCGAGCAGCGTCACCGGTGCCGCGAGCCAATGCCAGCCGCCGAGCGCCCAGGAAAAATATAGCACGAGCGCCGCCCCGAGCCGCGCGCCGAAATCAAGCAGCCGCGCGCGCCACGCGAACATCAGCCCCGCCACCAGCGCGAGCACCGCGCCGCGCAGCGCGAGCTCGCTCCCCGGCAGCCCCGCATAGACGCGCAGTTGCGCCCACGCCACGAGCGGCACGAGCAGGTTGTCCAGCCCGCGCCACGAAACCGCTTCCACCATCGCCGCAAACACCCCGAGGATCGCGCCCGTGAACAGCGCTTCCGGCCAGCCCATGCCGCCCTGCACGCGCAGCGCGATCACCACGGCCGCCGCCGACACCGCGCCGACCGCCGCCGATCCCTCGACGGACTTGAGGCTCTCGACGGTGCGAAACTTGATCCGGCCCCAGCGCTGGCCCACGAGCGCGCCCGCCGCGTCGCCAAACGCCAGCATCGCCACCGGCGCGCAGAATTCCGCGCGGTTGCCCTGCGCCAGGGCAAACACCGCCGCCACTGCGCCCGGGAAATACACCTCGCCCCACGAAGTCCGCCTCACGCCGCCGAGCACGCCGCCGACCGCCGCGCCCAGCGCCGGCACCCACCGCACCGCCAGCAGGCCCGCGCTCGTGATCGCCGCGAGCAGCCACACCGGCCCAGCCGACGAGAAAATCCAGGGAAACGCGAGGCACACCGCACCCATTCCCATGTGGACGAGCTTGCGCGCCAGCTCGGGCCCCACCGCGCCGCGTCGCTGCGCCGCGCGCACCGCGAGCATCAGCCCCGCCAGCAGCCCCGCGAGCAGCGCGATCCCGGCGGCCCCGCTCACACGACCTCCTCCACCACGAGCGCGCTGTAGAAAAACGCCTTGTCCTGCGCGAAGAGCGGCGCGGCCACGTCCTCGCGCGGGCGCAGCCGGTGCGCGAGCGACTCGGGCCGGCGGCGCGGCGCGAGCATGTTCCAATATGCGAGCCGTCCGCCCGGCCGGCTCGCGTCGGCGAGGCGCGCGAGCAGCGCCGCCGTGTTTTCCTCCGACATATACTCGAAGATATCGCTGAGGTTGAACTTGTCCACGCGACCCGCGCCGCCACGTTCGCGCTCGAGAAACGCCTCGAGCGTCAGCTCGTGCGCTTCGAGCCGGTCGAGTCGCGCGCGGATTTTTTCGAAGTTCTCCGCCCGCAGCGCCCACGGCAGCTCCGCGCCGTGTGTGCCCGTGAGGATCCAGTGCAAGTAGGGATTCGCCGCCGGATCGAGCGCGGTCAGCGCGTGGCGCGTGCGTCCGAGAATGCGATCCGCGACGGAGCCCTCGACATATTTGAAGAACGCCGGATCCCGCCCGAGCCGGCCCATCACGAAGCGCGAGAAGAAAACCTTGAAGAGCAGCCGCCAGCGCCAGGTGTTCCACCGCTGCGCATAAAACCGCCCGCGCTCCTCCCGCGATCCGCCGCGCAGCAGCGCCTCAATCGTCACGAGGCGGTGCACGAGCGGCAGCACGCGCGTGCGGAAGAGCCGGAAGTAATCCTCAAATTTCCCCGCCCCGCCGATTCCGCCCGCGATCGCAGGGCCGTGGGCGTCCCAGAAATCCCGCGCGTCGCGCGCCAGCAGCGGGCGGCAGCGCCGGTAGAGCGCGTCGCGCCGTGTGCTTGGCCGCGAGCCGATCAGCTCGAGCAGCTCGGAGTGGCCGAGCTCCCGATACGCCGCGACGCGCAGGGCGAGGCACGCGAGCTGCGCCGGATTGAGATCAAGCGCGACCACGCGCGCCGCGCCCGCGCCGAGGAGCGCGAGGGCGTTGTCGCCGGCGGAGGCGATGGACACGACGGTGTCCGTCGGCTGCACGCTGAGCGCCGCGAGCAGCACGTCCGCATCCTCCCACACCTGCGCGTAGCGGATGCGCGAAAAATCCGCGCGAGCCGCCGCCTCCGTCGTCGCGCTCATTTCACCGTCTCCTCCGCGGCGCGCCGGACCACGCCCGTGCTGCCGTCCATCTCCAGCCATTCGCCGGTGCGCGCCCACGCCGTCACGCCCGCGATCGAGACAATCGCCGGGATGCCCATCTCGCGCGCCACGATCGCGGAGTGCGAGAGCAGGCTCCCGTGCTCGACCAGCAGCCCCGCGGCCGAGGGAAACAGCATGATCCAGCCCGGATCGGTGCGCGGCGCCACGAGGATTTCGCCGGCTTCGATCACCGCGTTGCGCGGATCGGTGATTACGCGAGCACGCGCGCGGACGATGCCGGGACAGCAGCCGATGCCATTGAGCGCGTCGCCCGTCGGCGCGACGCCGGGTTTCTCCTCGCGAAACGTGTTGCCGAGGTGCACCGCCCCGCGCGTCGCGAACCGATCCGCCGGCGGCGGCTTCGCGCGGAACGCCGCAAACTCCCGCTTCCGCAGCGCGGCGAGCGCGGCGAGGTCCGTCGTCGCTGCCGTGCCTTCGACGAAGCCCAGCACTTCCTCGACCGTGAGGAAAAACACGTCGCGCGGCTCCGCGAGCCGGCCGGCGGCGTGCAGGCGCCGCCCGAGTTCGACGAAAATGCGCCGCACGCGCCCGAACAGCCGCGTGCGCTCGAAGCGGAGGTTCTCGCGATCGCGCACGCGGTCGCGTGCGTGGCGCAGCACCCAGTTGAATACGAGGCACCGCAGCGGCCTCGTCCCGAGCGCGGCGGCAACGCGCGCCTCCGCCTGCGCGCGCAGCCTCACGTCCATGCCGCCCTCGGCGGCGAGCCCGGCCGCGCCGAAGCGCCTGGCGAATTGCCCGACGGAGCGCAGCAGTGTCAGCGGCTCGTCGTGCAGCGTGAGGCTCTCAAGTTTCAGCTCCTCGAGGCAGCGGTCGCCGAATTTCTCCAGATACGCCTCGTAGCGGGCGCGGAACTCCGGCCGCCCGGCGAGCCACGCCTCGATCGCGCGGCGCGTGCCGACCGTGAGCGTCGCGATCGCCGCGGCGTCGCCGGCCACGAGCGCGGCGAGTTCGCGCACGCGTTTCGCCGGTTCCGCGCTGATCATGCCGCCCTCGGCGCAGAGCAGATCGTTTTGCAGCGTGCCATCGGCGTCGCCGCACCACTTGGCGGTGACCTTCCGCAGCGTGCCGTAGAAAATCATCGCGAAGAAGTCGTTCACCAGCGGCGCGTCCCACCTCGACATCAGCTGCCGCTCGAGATCGCGGAAGTGCGCCGCGAGTTCGTCGGGCCGCTGGTCCGCGAGCGCGGGGTCGGGTGCGCGCAGGGCTTCGTCGAGCCGGGCGTAGAATCCGCGGATCTGGCGCGGGAGCGTGAAGTGGTTGCGGAGCAGCCCGACGCATGCGCCGACGAGCGCCACGCCGTCCCGCAGCCGGGTCCAACGGCCGGCCGGCTCCAGCCGCGCGAGCACCTCCGGCGGCAGGCCCTCCTTCACACCCATCATCTGCTCCATGAAGCCGCGGTTGAACGCGAAGCCCGGCAGCAGCGCCAGCAGGCGATACCAGCTGATGAGGTTGTAGTAGATGCGGCCCTCGACGAGTCCGAGCATCCGCGGAAACAGATCGCGTTCGTCGGCCACGCGCCGCTCGGGCACGCCCATCATGCGCGCGAACTCGCGATACACCGCCTCGTAGATGCCGCGCGCGAATGAGAACGTCAGCGGCGTCGTCACGCCGCTGTAGCTCTCGGCGATGTTGGCGTTGTCCCAGAGGTTCAGCTCGCCGTCCGGATCGGGCAGCGCGGCGAGCGATGTGATCGGGCGCGACTGGAGGAGCCAGAGTTTGCCGTCGGCGAGCGCCCACTCGATGTCCTGCGGCCGGCCGAAGTGCCGCGCGGTCGCACGCGCGAGCTCCGCCACCGCCGCGGCCTGCGCGTCCGTGAGCGCGGGCAAAGCGCCTCGCTCCTCGGTGAGCGTTTCGGTCGAGACGCCCTCGCCGGAGCCGGGCGCCGCGCCGTGCGCGAGGCGTTTCGTCGCGATCGTGCGCGTAACCAGTTGTCCGCGCCGCTCGACAGTGAACACATCCGCGTCGGCCTCGCCCGACACCAGCGCCGAGCCAAGGCCGAACACCGCCGACACCACCGCGTGCCCTCGCCGCCCGCTGACCGGATCGGCGCTGAACGCCACGCCCGCGGCCTCCGCGTCGATCATGCGCTGCACGAGGACGGCGGGCAAGACGGGCGGGCCCGTCAGGCCGCGTTCGCGGCGATAGGCGAGCACGCGTTCGCTCGCGCCGGACCGCCAGACCGCCTCCACGTTTTCCGGGATTTTTTCCGGCGGCACGAAGAGAAAGCTGTCGAGCTGCCCGGCGAACGAGTGCTCGCTCCCATCCTCGTCGATCGCGGACGAGCGCACCGCGAAGAACCGCGCGTCCGGCGCGGTCGCGCGCACTGCCGCCGCGATGTCCGCGCGGAGCGCGGGCGTCATCGGCGCGGCGGCGGGCGTCACCACGAACCACTCCGGGATCGGCAGGCCGCGGCAGCCGAGCCGCGCGAGCGCGCCGGCCTTGCCGCCGAGCGGCGCGTCGGCCGCGAGTTCATCCGAGTGGAAAACGATCGCGCTCATCGTGGCGTCAGGAGCGCAGCAGCGGCGCGACGCCGAGGCTCAGGTAAAGCGCGAGCGTCCACACGCCCGACATCAGCTCGATGCGTTTCGCGAGCGCGCCGCGCACGTTCAGCACAAATCCTACGCCGAGCGCCGCCGCGCCCAGCAACAGCACGCCGAGCGCCACCGCGACCGGCCCGGCAAACCCGATCCGAGCCGCCGCGGCCAGCGCGCACGCGAGCGTCGTCACCATAGCCGCGAGCCACGCGCCCACCGCCACCGGCCGGCCCCAGAGAAACGTGTAGGTCTCGACACCGCGCTCCTCCTGCGCCGGCGCGCGGATTTTCCGCCCCAGCTCGATCACGATGCC
>JBEANZ010000496.1:0-8935 GCA_041165185.1 Verrucomicrobiota bacterium
GAAGAGCAGGCCGAGCCGCGTGCGGTCGGTCGTCGCCTTGCCGGTCGGCGTGTAGTGCATCTGAAAACTCACCGTCGCGCCGGCCGGGAGTTTTTTCGCGAAGCCCTCCGGGAAAACATGAAAACTGTTCCCCGGCACGTAGGCCGCGAAAAATCCGTCGCGCGCGCCGCCGGTCTCGCCCTCGTCGTTGGCGACTTTTGCGCCGCGCGTGTGGACGCGCACGATCACGTGGTGGACGGCCTCGCGCGCCGTCGGCCGAATCTCAAACGCGCGCACCCAGCGGTCCTCGGGAAACGAGGTCGTCACCGTGTGGACCTGGTAGGGCATCACGCCCTCCGCCTTGATCGCGACGGGCCGCGGCAACTCGAGCACGACGTCCGGCGCGCCGATTTCCCAGCCGCTCGGAAACACGCGCGGCAGCGGCGCGTCGGCAGGATCGCCGAGGGGTTTGTCGCCGGCGAGCCACGCGAGGAGGTCGGCCTTGTCCGCCGGCGCGAGCGAGCGGTCGTTGGCCCAATGCGAGGGACCGCCGTCGGCGAACGGCGCGGCGAACCACGGCGGCATCGCGCCGCGCGCGACCTGCTTGTGCATCATCGCGGCGTGGGACTTCACGTCGGCGTAGCTCTCGAGGCTGAACGGCCCGAGCCCGCCCGCGCGGTGACACTCGAGGCAGTTGGCCTGCACGATGCGCGAGATGCGGTTGTGAAACGTGATCGTGGGCGCGGGCGCGGCGGCGGTTGCGGCGGCGGGAGTGGTCGCGGATGATGCGAGGGCGGGCGCGCTTTCCGACGCACTCTCCAACGCGCAGCCCGGCGCTTCCGTCGCCGCGGCGGCGGGCGCGCGCCCGGCGAGCACGGCTTCGAGCGCCTCGCGCAGAAACGCGCGGCGCGGAGCGGCGAGCGCGTAGCCGAGTCCATATTGATCGTCGATCGCGCCGCGGAAGACGACGGTGCGCGCGGCATCGAGGACGAACACCTCCGCGGTCGTCTGCGCGTCGAGCGCGGCGGCGAGTTTTCCCTCGCGGTCGTGGACGTAGCGGCCCGCGAACCCGTGCCCGGTGATCGCGGCGCGGAGGCTCGCGGGCGAGTCGGAGGCGATGGGGTTGACGAGGAGAAACGCCACGCCGCGCGCGGAAAATTCCTTCGAGATGCGCGCAAGCTCGGGCGCGTATTTCTGCGTGATGGGGCAGCTCGTGCTGGTGAACGCGATCACGAGCGCGGGGCGCGACTTGAAATCGGAAAGGCGCCCGGCCTTGCCGTCGAAATCGGTGAATGCGAGGTCGGGCGCGAGCCGGCCGACGCCGCGCTCGGCGGCGCGGAGAATTTTCGGGCCGACGCGCAACGGCTCCTCCGCGGCGGCGATCCCATTTGGCGCGGACGCGAGCGGGGATGAGGACGCAGTCGGCTCCGGCTCGCCGGGCAACGTGCGCGCGGTGTCGCCGCCGTTGCCACGAGCGTTGGCACCGCCGCCGTCGCGCGGCGTGAGCAGGCGGGCGAGCGCGCGGACTTCGGCGAGCGTGAGGTAGCCCTTGCCGGCGCGGTCGAGGCGTTTGAACCACTCGGCGTTGCCCGCTTCCTCGGCGGTCAGTTGGCCGTCGTGGTTTTTGTCGAGCTGGTTGAACCGCTCCTCGAGCAACGCGAGCCGGCTCGCGGCGTCGGCGGCGCGGGCCGGCGGCGCGAGGAACGCAAGGGCCGCGAACGCGGAGACGAAAAACGCGGGGCGAACCGGCAGCGCGGCGGAAAAATTTCCGGTTCCTCGCTGTTCTCGGTGGGCTGCTGCTAAGGATTGGGAGCCCCGAAGGGGCGAAAAGTTGAAAGCCCAGGGCAACGCCCTGGGAACTGTCCCTCGTAAGAATCCAAGCCCTGAAAGGGCGAAACCAGACGAGGGTGTCGCCCTTTCAGGGCGAAGACATTTTTCCAATCCGATTCCCAGGGCGTTGCCCTGGGCTATCGACTTTCGCCCTTTCAGGGCTTCCGAGCAGCCGCCTTCGACCCACTGAAAACAGTGACGAACCAGATTTCTCAACAGGTCGCGGGAGACGCGGTGCGGCGTGGGGGCGTTACCGGAGATGGACGCGCGGGGAAGAGAGGGGGAATTCATGGCAGTGATGAGGACGTGATGAGGACGCGGCGCGGAGGCGGAGATTTTTTCGATCCGATCTTAAACGCTAATCTTCGCTAATTTTTCGGAGGCGCTGGGAGCGGAGGACGTCTGCGTGCCCCGCCTAATCGGCGGGGCGCGGGGGCGTCGTTGGAATTTTCTGATTAGCGGAGATGAGCGAAGATTAGCGTTCCAAAAAAGCCTTGGTTGGGGATTGGGTTCGGCTTCGGCGTATGTCGGATTCGGCGAGGACGTGGGAATCAGCGGACGGCTTTCTTTCGAGCCTGGTTGGAACGCTAATCTTCGCTAATTTTTCGGAGGCACTGGGAGCGGAGGGACGTCTGCGTGCCCCGCCTAATCGGCGGGGCGCGGGGGGCGTGGTTGGGGTTTTCTGATTAGCGGAGATGAGCGAGGATTAGCGGTTCAAGATCGGTTCATCATCAGTTCGAGGTTTCTACTTCGTGGGCACCGCCGCATCGGCCGGGATCAGTGGGCGGGGGTTCGCAGCGCGGCCGAGGGGGCGGCAGCCGGGGCCTATGCCGTCGAGGCCGAGGTCGTCGCGCATCGTTTCGGCGCGGGCGCGGAGGCGTTGCACTTCGGCGGGATTTTCGGCGGCGAGATTCCGCGCTTCGGCGAGGTCGCGGCCAAGGTGGTAGAGTTCGCCGCTCGCGAGGTGGAGTTTCCACGGGCCGGAGCGGACGGCCTCGAGCGCGAGACCGCGGTAGAAGAAAAACTCGTCGCGCGGCGCGGTGGCGGGGTTGCCGACGAGGATCGGCCAGAGATCGACTCCGTCGATCTTGCGGTCGGTCGGGGCGGTGGTGCCGGCGAGTTTCGCGAAGGTCGGGAGCACGTCCATCA
The DNA here is from genome assembly GCA_041165185.1 of Verrucomicrobiota bacterium. Classification (GTDB taxonomy): domain Bacteria; phylum Verrucomicrobiota; class Verrucomicrobiia; order Opitutales; family Opitutaceae; genus JBEANZ01. The sequence goes on from JBEANZ010000496.1 coordinate 2,959, forward strand.
TCGCGCTCATGGCATCGGTCGAGGTGCCGGCGGGGATTTTGCCGGGCCACCACGCGAGGAGCGGCACGCGCACGCCGCCTTCCCACGTGGTGCCCTTGCTGCCACGGAGCGGGGTGTTGATGGCGCCTTGGTTGACAGGGCCGCCGTTGTCGGAGGTGAAGAGCACGAGCGTGTTGGCGGCGAGGTGGGCCTCGCGGAGCGCGCCGAGGAGCTGGCCGACGGTCCAGTCGATTTCTTGGATCCAGTCGCCGAGCAGGCCGTGGCCGGACTTGCCGAGGAATTCGTCGCGCGGATAGCGCGGGAAATGCACGGCGTTGGGCGCGAGGTAGAGGAAGAAGGGCCGGTCGCGCGGCGCGCGGACGAAGTCCACTGCGCGCTCCGTGTAGCGACGCTGGAGATCGATTTGCTCGGCGTGGCGAACGCGCGCGATCACGCTGTCGCCCTCGAGGAGCGGGAGCGGGGGCTGGCTGTCGCCCGTCTGGCCGGTGGCGACGGGCGCGGGGGGCGCGGTGTTAGTGGCGGTGTTGGGCGCAGGGGCGACGGCGTTGGGCGCGGAGGCGGCGGAGTTGTTGTTCGCGACGGCTTTCTTCTTGGCGCCGGCCTTCGCCTTTGCGTTCGCGTTCGCCGCCGCGGCTTCGGGTGCGGGCGTTGCGCCGGCGAGCACGCGATCGGTTTTCACGCCGTCGGCGCGCGGGCCCATGTCGTTCGAGTAGGGCAGGCCGAAGTAGGTCTCGAAGCCCTGCGCGGTCGGCAAAAACTCCGGCTGATCGCCGAGGTGCCACTTGCCGATCATCGCGGTGGCGTAGCCGGCGTCGCGGAGAATTTCGGCGATGGTGCGCTCGGCGGGATGGAGACCGACGGCCGACGCGGGGAACAACACGTGCGGGATTGGCAGCGCGCGTTTCGCGTAGGAGCCGGTGAGCAGCGCGGCGCGCGACGGCGAGCAGACGGGCGCGGCGTAGTGGCTGGTGAGCTTGCGGCCCTCGGCGGCCATGCGGTCGAGCGCGGGCGTGGCGATGCGCCCACCGAAGGGCCCGATCTCGCCGTAGCCGAGGTCGTCGATGTTGATGATGATCAGGTTGGGCCGCGGGGCGGCGGCGGCGTGAAGGCGCGGCGCGAGGAGCGCGCACGCGACGGCGAGAGCGAGGGCGGGAAGAGCGGGGATTTTTTTCATCGGGGAGGGCTTCGGCAGCCGCCGGCCGGCGACCTGAAGACCGACAGGCAGAGCCATGTTCACCACGAGGCCAAGCCAAAGCGCGGACGCCGGGCGACGAACGGCGCGCGATGAAGCGATTGCGTTTTCCGCGATCCTCCGCTGCGTTTCCCCGCGCCTCGCGCAACGCCCGCCGCCCCGGTTCGTCGTGCGCCCGCGTCACCCCTCCCCTTCGCCCGCATCCCTCTTTTTCCCATGATCATGAAACGCCTCCTCCTCCCCGCCCTCGCCGCCGCGCTCCTCGCGCTCGCTCCCGCCCGCGCCCAAGACTGGGCCAAGGCCCGCCTCGAAAAATCCCCGCGCCACCTCGAGTGGGTCACCGTCAAACACGACGGCCGCGACGTAAAATGCTTCGTCGGCTTCCCCGAGGTGAAAACCAAGGCCACCGCCGTCGTCCTCATCCACGAAATCTTCGGCCTCTCCGATTGGATGCGCAGCATGGTCGATCAGTTCGCCGAGGCGGGCTACATCGTCATCGCGCCCGACTTCCTCTCCGGCGCCGGCCCCAACGGCGGCGGCACCGAATCCCTCGGCGGTGCTGACGGCGCGCGCGGCAAAATCGGCGGCCTCCCCCAGGCGCAAATCGACGCCGACCTCGACGCCGCCGTCGCCTACGTGAAGAAACTCGACGCCTGCAACGGCAAGGTCGTCGTCGGCGGCTTCTGCTGGGGCGGCGCGAAGACGTTTCTCTACGCCCTCCACAACCCGAACTTCCAAGCCGGCCTCTCCTTCTACGGCGCACCCGCCAAGGTCGAGGACATGCCGAAAATCACGGCCCCGATCTACGGCTTCTACGGCGGCAACGACGCCCGCATCAACGCCGGTCTCCCCGCCGCGATCGCCGGCATGAAGGCCGCCGGCAAGTTCTACCAGGCTGTCACCTACGAGGGCGCCGGCCACGGCTTCATGCGCGCCGGCGAAGATCCCGCCGGCAAACCCGACGACAAGAAAGCCCGCGCCGAAGCCTGGACCCGCATCAAGGCGATCCTGGCGAAAATCTGAGACCACGAGAAGCAGGGCGGCGTCTGCGACTTGCCCTTTTGGAGGTGCGCAATCTACGTGCCCGCCTCGCCCCGAAGTCCAAGCCCCGAACCAAGGGCCACAGAAAGCGCAGAAGGCGCAAAAAAAGACGGTCCGTTTTTTGCGCCTTCTTGTGTTTCTTGTGGCCAACTTGGTTTGGGAAAAACTCCCGCCGTCCGCGCACGCCGTCCGCCACCCGCCTCTCTCCGCGATCTCCGCGCCCTCCGCGTTTCCATTCTGAACCCCGATCCCTTGAACCGCTAATCTCCGCTAATCCTCGCTAATCCCACCCCCCCACCTTTGCGCCTCCTTCCTTCGACTCCACATCGCCTCCGGCCGCTGTGCCTTGATTCGCCGATTAGGCGATTCCTCTGAGATCGAAAGATTAGCGAAGATTAGCGTTCCCAAACTCCGACCCTCTCCAGTTTTTCTCCGCGCCCTCCGCGTCCTCCGCGTTTCACTTCCGCCCCGCCGCTCCCATGCCCCTCCGCCCACGGTCTCCCCTACCCCGCGTCGTCACCGCGCTTTTCCAAACGCTCGCCCTCGCCGTTTCCCTCAACCTCTCCGTCGCCGCGCAAACCCCCGCGGCCGTTTCCGCGCCCCCGCCCCCGAAAAAAATCCCCGCCCCCGGCATCACGCTCACCGACGCCGACCGCGCCGAACTCACCGCCGGCGCCTCCGCCCTCCGCGCCGAAATCGACGCCCTCGCGCGCGATCCGGCATCGGGCACGACGCTCATCGCGAAAAAAATCTCCGTCCTCGCCCTCCTCCCCGACGTCGAAATTTTCCACAAGGCCGTCGCCTGGTCGCTCGACGACGACACGTTTTACTCCCCCAAGGAAATCGCCTTCGCGAAGCACCTCCTCGCCGAGGGCCGCGAACGCGCCGCCCAACTCCGCGCCCGCACCGCCCCCTGGCTCGACGCCCGCGGCCTCATCGTCCGCGGCCACCGCTCGCGCCTCGACGGCTCCGTCCAACCCTACGGCCTCGTCGTCCCCGCCGATCTCGATCTCACGCAGCCCGTGCCCGCGATGGTGTGGCTCCTCGGTCGCGGCGAGAAACGCACCGAGCTCGCCTTCCTCGCCGAACGCGAGGCCGGCCCGCCCCAGCTCACGCCGCGCGGCGTCATCTCCGTCGTCCCCTACGGCCGCTTCTGCAACGCCACGAAATTCGCCGGCGAAGTCGATGTGATGGAGGCGCTCGCATCCGCCCAAGCGCACTACGCCATCGACCCGCTGCGCATCGCCGTCGCCGGCTTCTCGATGGGCGGCGGCAGCGCGTGGCACCTCGCCACGCATTTCCCCGGCCTCTGGTGCGCCGCCTCGCCCGGCGCCGGTTTCGCCGAGACGCCCATCTTCACCAAAGCCGACGCCCCCGGCAAAGAGCCGCGCCCCGCCTGGGAGCAACTCCTCTGGCGCCAATACGAAGCCACCGGCATCTCCGGCAACCTCTTCAACGTCCCCACCCTCGCCTACGCCGGCGAACTCGACGGCCAGAAGGAAGCCTCCGATTTGATGGAAGCCGCGATGGCCAAGGAAGGACTGAAACTCGAACGCTTCATCGGCCCGCAGACCGCCCACAAATACCACGACGCCACCAAAGCCGCCCTCACGACGCGCTTCGAAGAACTCATTGCCAAAGGCCGCGAAGCGACCCCACGCGAAATCCGCTTCAGCACCTACACGCTCCGCTACGCCGAATCCGCATGGGTCAAAGTCCTCGGCCTAGAAAAACATTGGGAACGCGCTGACGTCCACGCCCGGCTCAGCGACGACGACAAGGTGATTTCAATCGAAACCAAAAATGTCGCGGCGCTTCGCCTAGCCCAGATGCGAGTAGTCCCTAGATTCACAGGAACCGTTTTGATCGACGGCCAAGACTTCACAAACCAAGCCGTCCATGACGATTCGTCGGTATTGGTTAAGCGGGGTGGAAAGTGGACTGTTACCTTCGGATCCGGTTATCCGCCCAAAACAAGCAAACACCCCGGCCTCACCGGCCCCATCGACGACGCCTTCATGGAGCCCTTCGTCTTCGTCCGCCCCTCCGGCAAACCGCTCAACCCCGAGGTCGGCGCGTGGGTCGAAAACGAACTCACCGCCGCCCGCCGCCTCTGGCGCGACGTGTTTCGCGGCGAGGCTCCCGTCGTCGCCGACACCGCGGTCACCGACGCCGACCTCGCCGGCAAGAACCTCATCCTCTGGGGCGACCCCACCTCCAACGCCGTCCTCAAACGCCTCCTCGCCACCGGCAAACTCCCGCTCACCTGGGACGCCAAATCCCTCACCCTCCGCGGCCAAACCTACCCCGCCGCCAACCACGCGCCGATCCTCATCTTCCCGAATCCTCTCAACCCCACGCGCTACGTCGTGTTGAACAGCGGCATCGATTTCCGCGCCGACGGCTACGGCAACAACGCCCTCCAAACCCCGAAGCTCCCCGACTGGGCCGTGGTCGATCTGCGCACCCCGCCCGGCCCGCGCTGGCCCGGCAAAATCGCCGACGCCGGCTTCTTCGACGAAGAGTGGAAATAGCCCCGCGCGCCGAGCCGCGAAACGCTGAACGCGCAACGCCCAACGCCGAACGCCCAAGTTCCCACTCCAAGTCCCCTCCAAGCCCCCGCACCCCATTTCCGCCACTTGAGCGTTCAGCGTTAAACGTTTAGCGTTGAGCGTTTTTTCCACCCTCCGCTCCCCCGCGCTCTCGCCCCGCCGGCTCCCATGCGCCCCCGACTCCTCCTCTCCGCCCGCGCCATGTTCTCCCCCCCCGCTCGCTCCGTGCCGCCGTCCGACTACGTGCGCTGGCTCAACGCCAAGTGCCAGTAGTAATACGCTTCGGGGTTGACTGCTTTTAGGCCGTCGAGCCAGGCGTGCGGAGTGCCGTTGAGGGTGGCGCCACGCAGCGCGGCGATTTGCCCGGGACTACCGGTGTAGCGAGCGACCGCGAAGTCGAAACTCCGGCCGGCACGCAGATGCGCCGAGAGCACGGCCGCCCGCGCCGCCAGCGTGCGACGATGTTCGCGACCGAAACCAGACCACGTAAGGTGGCCGGCCAACCGCTCGAAACCGTTGTGCAGAAGCGGCGCATCGGGGTAGCTCGCGAGGTCGCGTGCCTTAGTGGCCGTCAGTGCCAGGCACGCCTTGAGCGTGTCGTCGAGCGCGGCCTCGCGCGTCGGGCGGGCCGCCCGATAGCCTGACTCGAGGGCGCGGATCGCGTCATAGGATTTCCCGACCTGCGCGAAATCGTTCGCCGCCTCGAAGAGCACACCGACATCGAACAGCTGCTTGGCGACCTGCATCACCTCGCCTCCCGTGCCGTCGGCCTTGCGCAAGGGCACACCGGTTGTCGTCGGCGCAAACGCGGTGAGCTTGTCGCCCAACAGACCCTCGACCGTCGGCACCGTCACGAGCACTTCGCGCTCCGGTTCGAGAAACGGCGTGCGGATTGGGCGTCGCAGCGTCAGGTGGACCTGCCGTGGCTCCTCGACCACATCGAGCAGGACGGGCAGCTCGGCTTGCGCGCCGAGCGCGGAGCGAAAGAAAAACTTGAAATGCCGCCGCTGCGGCAGCCCGCGCGCGCCACGGTCGTCCTCTTCCCACCTGATAATTCTAGTTCGCGTTCACGTTTAGGCTAACGATCCAGGGCCAAGCGGAGATGCTGCGGAGGCAAGCGGGGTTGGCGGCGAGGCGAGGGAGGCCGGCCCGGAGTTGCTGGGTGACGCCGGCGAGGTCGGCAAAGACGCGA
>JBEANZ010000497.1:0-4380 GCA_041165185.1 Verrucomicrobiota bacterium
GCGCACGCCGCCCTCTTCCTCGGCAACGACACCGGCGCCCTGCACCTCGCCGCCGCGCTCGACGTGCCCGTCGTCGCCGTGTTCGGCGGCGGCACGTGGCCGCGCTTCACGCCCGCCGCGCGCCGCGGCGTCGCGCTCGTGCAACCGCTCCCGTGCTTCGGCTGCGGCTGGGATTGCGCGTTCGGCGACGCCCCGTGCCTCGGCGGCATCACCGTCGCCGACGCCACCGCCGCGCTCGACGCCGCCCTCGTCACCACGCGTTTCGACGTCCGCGAAATTTCCCGCCTCGCTCCCGCCGCGCGCGACGCGATGGGCGCCACCGCCGCGCGTTACCGTGCGCTGCGCGCCGAGCACCTCGCCCGCCAACACAAGCTCGAGGAACTCACCGCCCTCGATCGCGAAAAGGATCTTTCCCTCGCCGAAAAAGACGCCGCCCTCCTCGCCGCCGACGCCGCCCTCGTCGACAAGGACCGCGAGATCGCCGCCCTCAAGTCCACTTGCGACGACCGCGAGCGCGCGATCCATGTCATCGACGACGAACTCAACCGCCTCCGCGCGCAGCTCGCCACTGCTGTCGCTGATCGCACGCAGCTCGAGAAAAGCATCGCGATGCTCCCGCCTGGCAGCGCGCAAGCCGCGCAGAGCATCGCCAACTATTCCATCCACGTCCGCAACATCGAGGCCATGCTCCACGACCGCGACCTCGAGCTCGCCGACCTCCGTGCCACCCGCGCCAACCTCGCCGCCGGCCGCGATCACCTCGAACTCGCCAAGCACTACGGCCGCCTCCTCGTCGAAAAGGAGACCGTCATCCGCGCCCTCAGCGACGGCCTCGCCGCCCGCGAGGCCGTGATCAAGCAACTCTCCGCCGAGACCACCGACTCCACCGCCGACCTCCGCAAACTCTGGATCGCCGTCACGGCGCACCTCCGCGAAAAAATCTGGCGCCCGCTCGAAGCGTGGTTGTTCAAGAAAATCGTCGACGACTACTGGATGCAGATCGGCGTCCTCATCCACTACGAGCCGCGCCCGCTGAAGTGGGACAAGCGTCTCCGTTGTAGGGCGGGGTCGCCGACCCCGCCGTCGGTCGCGCCGGCTTCCGCTTCCGCTTGGCCTCAAGTCGCCATCGTCACGCCGAGCTACGGCCAGGAAAAATTCGTCGAACGCACCCTCCGCTCCGTCCTCGATCAAAACTACCCGCGCCTCCTCTACGCCGTGCAAGACGGCGCCTCGCGCGACCGCAGTCCGGAAATTATTTCCCGCCACGCCGCGCGCCTCGCCCACTGGGAATCCGTGAAAGACGCCGGTCAGGCCGACGCCATCGCGCGCGGCTTCGCGCACCTCATGCCCGCCCTCGCCCCCGACGACGTGATGGCGTGGCTCAACTCCGACGACCTCCTCGCGCCCGGCGCGATCCACACCGTCGCGAAATTTTTCGCCGCGCACCCGGAGGTCGACGTCGTTTACGGCCACCGCCTGATCATCGACGAAGACGACCGCGAAGTCGGCCGCTGGATCATGCCGCGCCACCACGCCCCCACGCTCGAATGGATCGACTACGTCCCGCAGGAAACGCTCTTCTGGCGCAAACGCGCCTGGGACGTCGCGGGCGGCATCGACCCGACGTTTCAGTTCGCGCTCGACTGGGATTTGTTGGCGCGGTTCCAGCAAGCGGACTGCCGCATCGTGCGCCTCCCGTATTTCCTCGGGGCGTTCCGCGTGCACGGCGCGCAGAAAACCTCGCAGGACATCCACACGACGGGCGCCGACGAGATGGCGCGCATCCGCGCGCGCTTCCACGGCCCGCAGCAAAACGACCACGCCACGATCAACCGCCTCGCCCGCCGCACGCGCCTTCGCGGCGCCCTCGTCGCCCGCCTGCTCGCGCTCGGTGTGCGTTGGTAGCGACGCGGGAAATCGCCCTCGCCTATCGACAACCGGCGCGTTCCGCGCCTACTTTCCCCACCATGTTGCGTCCACGTCTGCTCCTCGCGCTCGCCCTCGCGTTTGCCCCGTTTGCCCGCCTCGCGGCGATGCCCCACGGCTCGCCTCCCGACCTGCGGGCCTTCGCCGCCGCCGCAGCAGGCGCGCCCGCGCCGGGCGCGCTCATCCCCGACTTCCGCCTCACCGACCACGCCGGCGTCACGCGCCAGCTCCACTACGATTCCACCGCGAAGGCCGTTGTCCTCGTCTTCACACGCGCCGGCAGCCCGCGCGCGCTGCAAACCGCCGCCGCCCTCCGCGCCCTGCGCGCGCGATTCCCCGCCGCCGACGTCACCGTCTGGCAAGTCGACTCCAACCTCGCCGCCGATCGCAACGTCGTCGCCGCCGAGCAGCTCCTCTTTAACAACGACACCCCCGTCCTCCTCGACGACGCCCAACTCGTCGCCACCGAGGTCGGCGCCACGCACCAGTTGGAGACGCTCGTGCTGAAAGTCCTCGGGCCCGGCCTCCTTCAGCTCGTCTATCGCGGCCCGCTCGACAACGCCGACCCCGCCACCCTCGCCGCGCCCACGACGCCGCTCGCGAGCGACGCCGTCGCCGCGACGCTCGCCGGCCGCGCGCCCGCGCTCGCCAACGTCCCGCTCCCCGCCGCCACGCCCGCCCTCGACCTGCCGCCCGCGACCGTGCCCGACTACGCGCGCGACGTCGCACCCGTCGTGCAACGCCGCTGCGTCTCGTGCCACTCGCCCGGCAACATCGCCCCGCACGTTTACGCGAAATTCGCCGACCTCGCCGACCGCGCCACGCAGATCCGCGCGGACATGTTGCTGAAGAAAATGGCCCCGTGGCACGCCGACCCGCAGTTCGGCGCGTTCTCCAACAACGTCGTCCTCTCCGCCGCCGAGTCGTCCACGCTCTACAACTGGTCCCGCGCGGGCGCGCCCCGCGGCACCGGCACCGATCCGCTCCTCACCACGCAGGCGCCCACCGCGGACTGGCCCCTCGGCACGCCGGACCTCATCCTCACGATCCCCTCGCAGTCGCTCCCGGCCACCGGCCTCATCGACTACAAATACGTCACGATCAACGCCACCAACACCACCGACAAGTGGCTCCGCGCCGCCGTCGTGAAGCCGGGCAACACCCGCGTCGTCCACCACGCGCTCATCTTCGACGGCACGCTCGTCGACGTGCTGCTCTCGAGCGGCGGGCTCGGCGGGTTTTTCGCCGGCTACGTCCCCGGCCTCGAGCAGACGTGGTTCCCCGAAAACACCGGCAAACTCCTCCGCGCCGGCAACCCGATCACGTTTCAGATGCACTACACGACGTCCGGCAAGGCCGAGACCGACCAGACGCAGATCGGGTTTTACTACTACGCCGCGAAGCCCGCGCTCGAGCTCCAGACCAAGGCCGCCGCCAACGCCCTCCTCTCCATCCCCGCCGGCGCGCGCGACTCCGCCACCACCGCCTCGTTCGTCGCCTCCGCCACCAAGGACGTGCTCCTCTACGAGCTGAATCCCCACATGCACCTCCGCGGCAAACGCATGAGGTTCGACGCGCTCTACCCCGACGGCACGACCGAGACGCTCGTCAACGTCCCGCATTATGACTTCGCCTGGCAGTCCAACTACCGCCTCGCGCAACCGAAACGCCTTCCCGCCGGCACGTCGATTCGCGTCAGCGGCGCGTTCGACAACTCCGCCCTCAATCCCAACAACCCCAACCCCGCGCAGCGCGTCACCTTCGGCGAGCAGACCGGCGACGAGATGTTCATCGGCTACATCAACTACGCCGAGCTCGCCGACCGCCCTACGACGAAGCCCCCGATGTTCGCCAGCAAACTCACCGCGCGCGCCACGGTCGGCGCCGCCTTTGCCCTGAAACTCGACGCCGCCAACTCGCCCACCGCCTTCCGCGCCGACACCTTGCCCGCTGGACTCACACTGGACTCACGCACCGGCGCGATCTCCGGCCGGCCCACCGCCGCCGGCCGCAGCGCCGTCACCGTCTACGCCGACAACACCGCCGGTTCCGCCGCCACCACGCTCGACCTCGTTGTCGGCGCCGCGCCCACCGCGCCCATTTTCACGACGCAGCCGCAGAGCGTGCGCGCCTACCTTGGCCAAAACGTCACCCTCACCGCCGCCGTCGCCGGCGCCGCGCCCATTACCTACACGTGGTTCTGTCGCGGCTCCGAGTTCTGCAACACCGATTCCCCCGTCCTCCCGCTCACGAGCATCACCGCCGCCTACGCGGGCGATTTCTACTGCGTCGCGAGCAACGCCGCCGGCTCCGCCACGAGCGCCGTCGCCACGCTCTCGCTCGAGTTCAACGGCCTCGTCAACCTCTCCGCCCGCGCCAACGTCGGCACCGGCGCCAACGTCGTCATCCCCGGCATCACGGTCACCGGCACGAAACCGAAAACCCTCCTCGTCC
>JBEANZ010000498.1:0-10270 GCA_041165185.1 Verrucomicrobiota bacterium
TGTCCGTGAGATACGCGAGCCACTCGGGGTTTTCATACATCACCGCGTTCTGCGAGGTCTTGAACCAGCCGGGCGCGAGGCAATTCACCGTGATGCCATGCGGCCCCCAGTCGGCCGCGAGACTCATCGTGAGCTGACGAATGCCGCCGCGACTCGCGCCATACGGCCCGAGCCCCGCGTAACCCGCCACACTCGTCACCGACCCGATGTTCACGATGCGCCCATAGCGGGCGGCGACCATGTGCCGCGCCACCGCCTGCGCGACGAAGAACGGCCCGCGCAGATTCGTGTCGAGGATCGTGTTCCAATCCTCCCACGTGACGTCGAGCGCGGGCTTGCGGATGTTGCAGCCGGCATTGTTGACGAGGATGTCGATGCGCCCGAAGTGCGCGTGAACCTGATCGACGGCGGCCGTGATGCTCGCGTGCGCGCGCACGTCGAGCACGACGGAGAAACACCGCCGCCCGAGCGCCTCGACCTGGCGCTGGGTGTCGGCGAGCGAGTCGAGCGTGCGGCTCGTGATCGCAACATCGGCGCCGGCCCGCGCGAGGGCGAGGGCGAAATTTTTTCCGAGTCCGCGACTCGCGCCGGTGACCAGCGCGACGCGGCCCGTGAGATCGAAGAGGGCGGCGCTCATGGTTTCAAAATGACTTTCATCAACCCGCCCGCGCCCTTGGCGCTGAGTTTCCGAAACCACGCATCGCCCTCGGCGAGCGGCGCGACGGCGCTGATCAACGGATCCACGCGGATGATGCCGCGCGCAATGAGGTCGAGGCACGTGGGGTATTCGCCGGCGGAGGAGCAACTGCCCGTGACGGTGAGCTCGCGCGTGACGACGAGTTGAAGGGGGAACTCCGTCTTCGGCGAGAGGTTGCCGACGAGGACGGCGGTGCCGCCCTTGCGCAGCGCGCGCAGCGCGAGATCGAGCGTCGGCGTGTAGCCGACGACCTCGAAGGCAAAATCCGCGCCGTCGCCGCCGGCGATTTTCTTGATTTGGTCGGCGGCGTCGGGGGCGTCGGAGCGGACGCTGTGGTGCGCCCCGAGTTCGCGGGCGAGGGCGAGTTTCTTGTCGTCGATATCGACGGCGATCACGTTGCCGCAACCCGTCCACCGCAGCGCCTGCACGACGAGCAGTCCGATCATGCCGGTGCCGATGACGACGGCGGACTGGCCGGCGGAAATTTTCACGCGTTGCACCGCATGGATCGCGATGGAGACGGGCTCGACCATCGCGGCGCGCTCGAAGGTGAGGTCGTCGGGCAGTGAGTAGAGGATGCGCGTGGGGAGCGCGACGAACTCGGCAAACGCGCCGTGTTGCCGATACTCGCCGGGCGAGACGCCGACGACGCGGCGGTTTTCGCAGAGGTTGACCTGGCCCGAGCGGCACCACGCGCACGCGCCGCAGTAGATCGTGGAGTCGAAGGTCACACGGTCGCCGGCGCGCCAGCGCTCGACGCGCGGGCCGACGGAGACGATCTCGCCGGACGCTTCGTGGCCCATGATGAGCGGCGGCTGGCGGCGGCCGGTCGAGCCGTCCCAGCCGTGGATGTCGCTGCCGCACACGCCGCAGGCGCGCACGCGGACGAGCACTTCGTCGGCGGCGGGGACGGGCGCGGGGAATTCCTGAAAATCGAGCTGCGAGTAGCGGTTGAGGACGAGGGCGTGCATGAGGGGAGGAGAAGAGCGGGAAAACTGTTGAGCCGCGCCGCCGCCTGCAAGCAGGCTCTGCGCGATATGACGCCCGCGCCCAACGCCGCCGCCGACACGCGCGTGCTCTTCGCCGCGCGGCTGCTGCGGATGTTTGCCTACGGGATGCTCGGCGTGGTGCTCGTGTTGTTTCTCGGGAGGCTCGGATTCGACGGCGCGAAGATCGGCCTGCTGCTCTCGCTCACGCTGCTGGGCGACGTGGCGATCTCACTCTGGCTCACCGCGCACGCCGACCGTTGGGGCCGGCGGAAAACGCTGATCGTCGGCGCGGTGCTGATGGCGCTCGGTGGCGCGGGGATGGCGGCAAGCGAGAATTTTTTCGTGCTCCTCGTCGCCGCGACCGTCGGCGTGATCAGCCCGACGGGTGGCGAGGTCGGGCCGTTCCAGGCGGTGGAGCAGGCGTGCCTCGCACAGGAAGTCACGGCCGAAAACCGCACGCGGCTCTTCGCGTGGTATAACCTCGCGGGCTATCTCGCGTCCGCGCTCGGCGCGCTGGCGGTCGGCTGGTTTCTCGGCGCGGCGCGACCCGACGGCCCCGCGGCCGAGGGCGCGGCGGCGTATCGCGCGGTGTTCTGGGCCTACGCGGCGTGCGGCCTCGCGCTCGGTGCGCTCGCGTGGCGGCTCTCGCCGGGGGTCGAGGCGCCGGCCGCGAAGGCGCCAGTCGTGGCCGTCCGCGCGACGGCCACAGCAGCGGTCGCCGTGGGTGCCGGCGCCGCGCCGACCTTTCTCGGGCTCGGCGCCTCGCGCGGGCTCGTTCTACGATTGAGCGCGTTGTTCGCGCTGGATTCGTTCGGTGGCGGGTTTGTGTTGCAGAGTTTTTTGGCGTGGTGGCTCCAGCAGAAATTCGGCGCCGACGCGGCCGTGCTCGGCGCGGTCTTCTTCGGCACCAACCTCCTCTCCGGCCTCGCTGCCGTGCCGCTCGCGAAAAAAATCGGCCTCATCAACACGATGGTCTGGACGCACCTCCCCTCCAACGTGCTCCTCATGCTCGTGCCGCTGATGCCGACGCTCCCGCTCGCCATCGCGCTCCTGCTCGCGCGGCACCTGCTCTCGCAAATGGACGTGCCCACGCGCGCCTCGTATCTCAGCGCGATCATCCCCGCCGCCGAGCGCGCCGCCGCCAACGGCGCGACCTCCACCGCGAAGCAACTCGGGACCGCGCTCGGCCCGCTGCTCGCCGGCAAACTCTTCGGCGCCGCCGCCGCGACCGGCCTGCCGTTCTTCATCTGCGGCGTGTTGAAGAGCACCTACGATCTGCTGCTGTGGCGGGCGTTTCGGTCCATCAAACCGCCGGAAGAGCGATAGCCGTAACGCTTGAGCGAATCACTGGTGCTGATCTCCCACAGATAGGCGTCGCGCGGCGCGAGCGCGGTGAGGTCGAGGCGCACGGCGGCAACGTGCGGCGCGGTCGGCGGGATGAACAGGAAGAACGCAGCGTGGCGACGGTAATGGCTGCACCGACACAAAGCCGGAAAGAAGCTGCCACAGAAGGCGCAGAAGACGCAAAAATGCAGAGGTCTTTTTTTGCGCCTTTTTGTGCTTTTTGTGGCCAACCCGGTTTCGGGAATCGTGCGTTGCGGAACGGAGGATTGGAGCCTGGGAAAATATTAGCCGCGCGTGCCCTCGGCTTGGTCGTGGAAGATTTTCCAAACCGTGGCGGTTCGTGGGGCGGAACCACTTTTGCTTTGGCCTTCCGGCGGGTGCGCGCCTTTCTTTTGGCGATGAACTCGAATGATTTTCTCTCCGCGCGGCGCGCACGGGTCGCGGCGCTCCTGCCGCTCGGCGAGGCGGTGCTCGTGGTCGGCGCCGGGCAGCCGATTCCGTTGCCCGAGGGGAGCGACCAGACCTACGCGTTTCGGTCGCACGCGGAGTATTTCTACCTCGCGGGCGCGGAGTGCGCGGGCGGCGTGGTGGCGTTTGATCCGGGCGCGGGCTGGACCGCGCTTGTGCCGGCGGTGACCGAGGGCGAACGCGTGTGGGAGGGCCGCACGCAGGCCGAGGGCACACCGCTCGCGGCGCTGCCCGCGTGGCTCGCGGCGCGGCGCGGACGGCCGGTCGCCGCGCTCGGCGCGGCGGTCGAGGGAGTGGCTGCGGATACCGACGCGACGACGCGCGCGCGGATGTGGCTCACCGAGGCGCGACGCACGAAAGATGCGCACGAACTCGCGCTCATCCGGCGCGCGGCGGCGGCGACGGCGGCGGGTTTCGCGCGGGCGCGCGAGTGCGTGCGCGCGGGTGTGACGGAGCGCGCGTTGCAGATCGAGTTGGAGGCGGAATTTTTCCGGCACGGGGCGACGCGGCCGGGCTACGGTTCCATCGTAGGGAGCGGGCCGAACGCGGCGGTGCTCCATTTCGAGCCGTCGGCGCGCGCGGCGCGGGCGGGGGAGTTTGTGTTAATCGACGCGGGCGCGGAAGTGGCGCGTTACACGGCGGATGTCACGCGGACGTTCGTCGTGGGCGGCGCGCCGGAGGCGTGGCAACGCGAGCTTCACGCCGTGGTGCTCGCGGCGGAGCGGAGCGCGATTGCGCGGTGCGTGCCGGGCGCGGAGTGGAAGGACGTGCACCGCGCCTGCGCGGTGGAGATGACGGCGGGGCTGGTCGCGATGGGGGTGTTGCGCGGCGAGGCGGCGGCGCTCGTGGAGCGGGAGGCGCACCTGTTGTTTTTTCCGCACGGGCTCGGGCACATGGTGGGGCTCGGCGTGCGCGACGGGAGCGGCGTGGCGCCGGGGCGCGTGAAGGACACGCGGCCGATGTGGCGGACGTTGCGGATGGATTTGCCGCTGGCGGCGGGCTACGTGCTGACGGTGGAGCCGGGGCTGTATTTCATCCCGGCGTTGCTCAACGATCCGGAGCGGCGCGCGCGGTTTCGCGACTGCGTGAACTGGCCGCTGGTCGAGCGCCACCTCGCGGGCGGGGGCGTGCGCATCGAGGACGACGTGCTCATCACGACCGGCACGCCGGAAGTGCTGACGGCGGCGATTCCGACGGCGCCGTGATGCGCGGCCGCAGCGCGCCGACTCAGGGCGAGTCGGCGGACTCGTGGCCCCGAAAAACGAACACGAGGACGAGGAGCAGCGCGACGACGAAGACGACAAGGCCGAGCAGGGCAAACACGGGCCAGCTCGCGGCGCCGAGCACGATGGTGGAGAAGCGGCGAGTGTCGGCCGTGTAGTCGCGGCTTAGGGCGAGGCTGCGGGTCTCGACGCCATCGGCGGCCTTGGCGATGGCGGCGAGGTAGGCGTCGAAGGCGGGGCGGAGCTGTTGGTCGCGGCGGGTGGCGGCGGCGGCCTTGTCCCCGGCGGCGTAGAGGGCGGCGAGTTCGCCGGCCGTCTGATCGAAGGCGGCGCCGGCGGCTTGGAGGGCGTCGCGGGTGGCGGGCTGTGGCGCAAGTCCGGCGAGCGCGCCGGCGCGGAATTCCTGCTCGGTGGCGACCGCCGTGCGGAGTCGGCGCAAGGGCGCGGCGTTGTCGGCGGGGGCGGTGCCGAAGTGGGCCGGGTTGGTGGCGAGCATGGCGCCGGTCACGTCCGCCAGCAGCTCGCGCAGGTCGTTCAGCGGCGGCACGCTCTTGTCGATCAGCTCGGAGTAACGCCGATCGACGTCGCGGAGGAGATACGCGCCGTAGATCCCCGTGCCGAGGTTGGTGATGATGAGGAGCACGATGAGCAGCTTCATCCGGCGCAACGCGATCAGGCTGTCAGGCGTTTCGGGAAGGCTGGGCTTCGACATGGGTCGCGGGAAGACGGGCGCGGGGTGGCAAGGGTTTCAAGCTGCGAGTGTGCGGCGGCGCGGGATTTTTCGCGGAGAGCGCGGTCGCATGTCGCACGGAAAAATTTCAGCCAAACGCGACCCTTGACACCCCTAGTGGCACCGGGCACCTCTGACCCTCTTTTTCTTCCAAAGTCATGCAACCCACATTCCGCCCGCATCGCAAAAAGCGCGCCCGCAAGATTGGTTATCGCGCGCGCATGGCCACCAAAGGCGGCCGCAAAGTCATTCGCGCCCGCCGCCTCAAGGGCCGCAAGCGCCTGACCGTCGTCTGAGGGAAAGGCTGAAGGACTGAACGGCTGAAGGGCTGACGCGCCGCGATCGTTTCGGCCGCGCGTGAGGTTCCGGCCCCGCCGGTTCAGCCTTTCAGTCCTTCGGCCTTTCAGCCTTTCCCGCCCATGCGTTTCCGTCCGGAGCAGCACCTGCGCCGTCAGGGCGAGATCCGCGCCGTCCGCGAACAGGGCCGCCGGGTCGATTGCGGGGCGTTCACCCTGTGGTGGAGACTGCGCACGGCGCTCGCGCCCGCTCCTGCGGTCGACGAGTTCGGGAGTGCGAGCGTGGGGAATCAGAAACTCTCCTCACCGCCCGTGGCTGCTGCCGTCGCCGCCGCGCCGCGCGTGTGCGTGATTGCCTCGACGGCGGCCGTCGGCGGTGCCGTCCGGCGCAATCGCGCCAAGCGCCGCCTCCGCGAGCTTTTCCGCCGCGAGCAGACGCGTGTCCCCGCCGGCTGCGATCTCCTGCTCATCGCGCGCGCCGCCGCCCGCACGCGGCCGCTCGTGGAGCTGAGCGGGAAATTTTCGGACGCCTGCCGCCAAATCGCCGCCGTCGGCGTCCCCGCGACTCGATGAACCGGCCCTCCGCCCACCGCATCCGCGTGGTTTCGCCAACGCCCCACGCGCCAATCGCGGCCGCCGTCACGCCGGGCGTCTCTGTGCCCGCGCGCGCGCTGCTTGCGCTGATCCATGCTTACCAGCGCACGCTGTCGCCCGCGTTGCCGGCGCTGTTTGGCGCCGGCTGCGGGTGCCGGTTTTCGCCGACGTGCTCGCACTACGCGGCCGACGCCGTCGCCTCGCATGGTGCCCTCGCCGGCGCATGGCTCGCCGTGCGCCGCCTCGCGCGCTGCACGCCGCTCCACCCGGGCGGCTTCGATCCTGTGCCGCTTCCACGCGTCCGACCTGCCTGCCACCGCGCCGCCTGATCCTCCGCTCCACGACCTTCACCCTTTTCGCAATGGACAAAAAGAACACGACCATCGGCGTGCTGCTCATCGTGGCGGCGTTCGCGATTTCCTATTTCATGCCGAAACCGGCGCCCGCGCCCACGCCGCCGCCCGCCGCGCCTGCTGCCGCGCCGGCGATCGCGTCTCCTGCGAGCGCAGTGACTCCCGATCGCACAACGGCCGCGTCCGCTTCGGCCGCGACCGCATCCGCCGCGATCACCCCTGCGCCCGTCGCCGCGCCCGCCGCCCTGCGCCCCGACGGCGCCTACGCCGCGCTCACCGAAGCCGCCGGCGCGACCGTCACCACGCTCGCCAACGATTTCATCGAGGTGCGCTTCACCGACGCCGGCGGCGCGATCCGCGACGTGGCGTTTAAGAAATATCCCGCGGCCCTCGGTTCGCCCGCGCCCTACGTCTTCAACGCCCGCCACGCGGACCCGATGCTCGCGCTCGTGGATTTTCCCGGTCTCGACCGCCGCACGCGCTTCGAACGCGTCTCCGCCACCGCCACCGAAATCGTTTACCGCGCCGTCCTCGGCGGTCGCCTCGAAGTCACGCGCCGCTACGTGCTCGCCCCCAACGCCGGCCCCAAAACCGATCCCTATCAGCTCCGGCACGAGACCACGTTTCGCAATCTCTCCGACCAGCCCGCCGCGCCGCTCCACGTCGCGCTCGCCCTCGGCACCGCCGAGCCCGCCAACGCCCAGGACCCCGGCCAATACACCACCACCGGCCACTCCACCGCTGGCAAACAAACCTACATCCCGCGCGGCACCTTCGACCCGAGCACGGGTTTTCCAATCCTCGGTTGGGGCGCGCACGGCGCGAGCCCGCCGCTCACCACGCCCGGTCCGCACACCTGGGTGACGGTGAAAAACCAGTTCTTCCTCAGCCTGCTCACGCCCGATGCGCCCGCCACCGGTCTTGTCTCCGGCCGCGTTAAGCTCCGCGAAGCCGCACTCAACGAGCCCGACTACAACACCTACGGGATCGCCGCCGCCGCGCAGTTCGACGTCAAGGGCCTGCCCGCCGGCGGCGAGGCCAAGCTTGGTGGCGCCCTCTACGTCGGCCCCAAGGAATACAGCCGCCTCTCCAACATCGACGTTTTCAAGGCCGACGAGGATCAGGTGCTCGACTTCGGCTTCTTCGGCTGGGCGAGCAAAATCCTCCTCTCGCTGATGACGAAAATCCACAACGTCCTCCCCAACACCTCTTGGAGCTGGGGCGTCGCGATCATTCTCACCACGCTCACCCTCAAGCTCGTTTTCCTCTGGCCGACCTTCGCCGGCGCGCGATCGATGAAGCGCATGTCCAAGCTCCAGCCGCAGATGGCCGCCATCAAGGAGAAGTTTAAGGACAACCCGCAGAAGCAGCACGCCGCGCAGATGGAGCTTTGGAAGGAGCACAAGGTAAACCCCATGAGCGGCTGCCTCCCGATGCTCATCCCGCTGCCGTTCTTCCTCGGGTTTTTCTCGATGCTGCAAAGCACCGCCGAGCTCCGCTTCGGCTCCTTCCTCTGGGCGACCGACCTCTCCGCCCCCGACACCGTCGGCCACCTCGGCGGCATCGCGATCAACATCCTTCCCGTGCTGTTCACGGCGGTTACGTTTGTCCAGATGCGCCTCACCCCCACGCCCAACGCCGACCCCATGCAGGCCAAGATGATGCAGTATATGCCCCTCATCTTCCTCTTCATTTACTACAACTTCTCCTGCGCCCTCTCCCTCTACTCGATGACCAACGCCCTTTTCACGATCGGCCAGCAGATGGTCATCAACCGGATGCCCGACGAGCCCGCCGCCGTCACCGTCGGCCCCGGCGGCAAACTCGTGAAAAACGTGACGCCGAAGAAGAAAGGCTGAAAAAACGAAGAACTGAAGGACTGAAAAAAAACCTCCCGACGGCGCCCGCGTTTTCTCGGCCGCCCGTTTCAGCCCTTCAGTCTTTCAGCCCTTCAGCCTTTTCTCGGCCATGGCCAAGCACAACAAATGGTCCAAGGTGAAACGGCTCAAGGCCGTCACCGATTCGCGCCGCGGCAAGGTTTTCTCCCGCCTCTCGCGCGACCTCACCCTCGCCGCCAAGTCCGGCGGCGGCGATCCCGATGGCAACGCCCGCCTCCGCACCCTCATGCTCAAGGCGCGCGACGCCAACATGCCCGCCGATAACGTCGACCGCGCCATCAAGAAAGGCACTGGCGAACTCCCCGGCGTCACCTACGAGGAAATCACCTACGAGGGCTACGGCCCCGGCGGCATCGCCTTCGTCGTGCAGGTCACGACCGACAACAAGACCCGCGCCGCGAAAGACGTGCGCGCCTCCTTCGCCAAGCACGGCGGCAACCTCGCGCAAAGCGGCGACGTCGCGTTCCAGTTTCTCCACGCCGGCCAGTTCCTCATCCCCGGCGATCAGACCACCGAAGACGCCCTCCTCGCCCTCGCGCTCGACGCCGGCGCCGACGACGTGATTGCGACCGACGAGGGCTTCGAGGTGCGCTGCAACCTCCACGCCTTCGACAAAGTCGCGCACGCGCTCGAACACGCCGGCCTGAAACCCGCCAGCGCCGAGCTCGCCTACATCCCCACGACGACGGTCCCCGTCGCCGACGCCGCCCACGCCGCCGCCCTCGAAGCCCTGCACGCCACGCTCGAGGAATTCGACGACGTGCAACAAGTCTTCTCCAACGAAGAGGCCGAGTAAGGGCCCGCCGCCAGACGCGATCGCCGGATCGCCCCCGCGCCCGCAGTGGGCAATTTTGCAGCCACCTTCCGGGGTCGTTCTGATTCGCGGCGAGAAATTCGCGCCGCCGACCAAATTGGCTGCCCGGCGTGTTCGACTCCACGAACTTTTCAACTCACGGACCTCGCCATTAGAGGAGATTCTATCGGGAAGAGCCCTTGGTCGTTAAAGTGGCGAGTCGAAAGATGCACGTCGCCGTAGCTCGGATGGGCCGCAGATTCGCCTCTTCGCCTCACGACGCCAGCGATCCTGAATTTCCTGATGATTGCTGGCCTCAAGGCCGACGAGCCGAGCCACCGCCTGTTCGATTGCATCCAAACTCGACAAGCGAACAAAATGCTTGGCCGAAAACGCCGAAGCATCCTTCCGCGTCCCAATGAATCGGAGAGTCTTGCTATCAAGACATTGTGAATTGGATGGCATTGCTACCTGTCAAAAAAACTGTCGAGTTTTTCCAAGTTTTGGATCGAAAATTGAGAGTATCCGCCGCCGATTCCTTTTGGACTCACGCGGCCCTCGAGTTTGTCGACGGACATGGAAATACCTCGGGAGGTTATTTCCTAAAATTGGTATTGATGGAAATAACGCTCGTGCTTGTTTCCAGCCATGAAAACGGGAACCGCGCCAACGCCGGCAGGACGCTGGATCAAGACCTTGGCCGGATACCGTGCCTTTCATCCCAATCCACTACCGCCGTCCATTGCTTGGACACCGCAGTTGGTCCGTGTCCTTTCGCAGGCCGATCGTTTATTGGGTCGGCTGGCCGGTGAAGGGCGACGGTTGCCCAATCCCCATTTGTTGATTCGGCCATTCGTCCGTCGCGAAGCCGTTTATTCCAGCCGC
>JBEANZ010000499.1:0-28791 GCA_041165185.1 Verrucomicrobiota bacterium
TCGCGACCGGTGAAAGTTTCCCCGAACTCGACCCCAAGCATTTTTCCTTCAACTCGCCGCGCGGCTGGTGCCCGTCGTGTCGCGGCCACGGCCGGATTTTCCCGTGGATGCTCGTGCCCGACGACGACGAGGAAAACGCCGACCCGCTCGCAAAGCTCCGCGCGTTCGGCGTCGATGCCGCCGAGGATCTCTCCGACGCCGGCAAGCCCTGCCCCGAGTGCCACGGCACGCGGCTCAATCGCGTCAGCCGCGCGGTGAAGCTGCGCTTCAAAGTGCCGAAGCCTGAAAGGCTGAAGGCTAAAGGACTGAAGGCTGAAACTCGATCCGCGCAGCGCGGCGTTGCGGCCGACTTCAGCCTTTCAGCCCTTCAGCCCTTCAGCCTTTCCCTCCCCGCCCTCCTTGCCTGCACGCCCGCCAGACTTCTCGCCCACCTGCGCGCGCTCGATCTCGACCCGCGCGGGCGGCTCATCACGCAGGACATCGTCCCGCAGATCGAGGAACGCCTGAAGTTTCTCGATCACGTCGGGCTCGGCTATCTCTCGCTCGACCGGCCGACCGAGACTCTCTCCGGCGGCGAGGCGCAACGCATCCGGCTCGCCGCGCAACTCGGCACCAATCTCGCCGGCGTGCTCTACGTGCTCGACGAGCCCAGCATCGGCCTCCACGCGCGCGATAACGACCGCCTCATCGACACACTCCAGGCTCTCCGCGCGAAGGGCAACACGCTGCTCGTCGTCGAGCACGACGAGGAGTTGATGGAGCGCGCCGACAGCATCATCGACCTCGGCCCCGCCGCGGGCATCCACGGCGGCGAGTTGCTCGCGCACGGCACGCCCGCCGAAATCAAGGCGAGTGCGAAGTCGCTCACGGGGTTGTTTCTCGCGAAGGGGATCACGCATCCGACGCGCGGGGAGTATCGCGCGGTTGTAGGGTTGCCGCTTGTCGGCAAGCCGTCGCGGCTATCACGTGCGCCGCGAAACGGCTCGGCGACGAGCGCCGGCCCTACAAAACCAACACCCGTTGCGGGTGGCTGGCTCGAAATGTCCGCCGCCCGCTTCCGCAACCTCAAGGGCTTCGATCTCCGCCTGCCGCTCGGCCGGCTCATCATGGCCGCGGGCCCGAGCGGCGCGGGCAAATCCACGCTCTTCCGCGATCTGCTCCACCCGGCCGTCGCGCACGCGATCGAAACGAAAAAGAAAAAGCTCACCGGCCGCGATTTCGCGAAGTCCACGGATTTCGCCGCGGACTCCCTTGGAGACGTGGCGCCCCCGCCGCGCTCCGACACACACGGGCGAGGGCGCCCGCGCTCCAGCGCGGAGCCGTTTTCCGAGCTGCTCAACGCCCACGCTTTCCGCTCCGTCGTCGAGGTGGATCAGTCGCCCATCGGCAAGACGCCGCGCTCCACGCCGGCGACCTACCTCGGTATCTTCGATCTCATCCGGCAGTTTTTCGCGTCGCTGCCCGAGGCGAAACTGCGCGGCTACACGGCGTCTCGGTTTTCGTTCAACACCGCCGGCGGCCGTTGCCCGACGTGCGAGGGCGCGGGGCGCATCAAGCTCGAGATGGCGTTCATGCCCGACACCTACCTGCCGTGCGACGACTGTCGCGGCTCGCGTTACGGCGCGGACCTCAACGAGGTAGTTTGGAAAAACAAAACCATTGGCGCCGTGCTCCAGCTCACGTTCGAGGAGGCGGCGGAGTTTTTTGATTTTCATTCGCAGCTCTCGCAGGTGTGCCGGCTCATGTGCGATTGCGGGCTTGGTTATCTGACGCTCGGCCAGAGTTCGCCGACGCTCTCCGGCGGCGAGGCGCAGCGGCTCAAGCTCGTGACGGAGCTTTCCCACGGCCTCGCGACCTACCGTGAACGCAGCCGCGGCACGCTCCCGAAAAATCTCTATCTCCTCGAGGAGCCGACGATCGGCCTGCACCTGAGCGACTGTGAAAAACTCATCCGCGTGCTCCACTCGCTCGTGGATCAGGGCCACACCGTCGTCGTCATCGAGCACCATCTCGATCTGCTCCTCGAAGCCGATTGGATCATCGAACTCGGTCCGGTGGGCGGTCCCGACGGCGGTGAACTCCTCTACCAAGGGCCGCTCGCCGGCTTGCTCAAAACCAAAGCCAGCCCGACCGCGCCGTATCTGCGGCGGCGACTGGCCGCCGCGGCGCGCGTTACTTGACGTTGGCGACGCTCGCGTTGTGCGCCTTGATCGCGTCCTGCACGACCTTGGTGAGCTCGGCGACCGCGACGGGTTTCAACAGGTAGCGAAAGAGCGCCGCCTCGTTGACGCTGCGCAGGAGCATCTCCGGCTTCATGTAGCCGGTGACGAGGATGCGCTGCATGTGCGGAAACTCCTCCCGCGCACGCGTGAGAAAATTCATGCCGTTGCCACCCGGCATCAGGTGATCGGCGACGACGACCTTGAAGGTTTTCTTTTGGAGCAGGAAATCCGCCTCGCGCGCCGTGGTCGCGGTCGTCACGTCGAACAACGGCGACAGCGCCGCGCTGAACACGTCGAGCAGCGGCCGCTCGTCGTCGACGAGCAACACCGCATCCTTGGCGGACGTCGGGGCGGGAGCGGCGGCGGGGGTGGCGGAGGTCATGCGCGGCATCCTGTTTTTCGCGTCTGGCATGGCAAACGCAAACCCCCGGAGCGGTGCGCGGACTTTGCGCACGCGCTTTTGGTTGCCTCGCGGCGGACCGGCGCGTTGCGTCTCGCCGCGATGGAACCCTACGACCTCGACGCCGCTATTCGCGGCGGCCTGCTGACCACCCTGCCCGCCACCGCGTTTTCACCGGAGCGGCTCACCGCGCGCAACGCCTCCGGCAACACCCCGCTGCACCTCGCGGCGAAACTCGGCCACCTGCGCCAGCTCCCGGCCGCCGTGCTCACCCCTGCGCTCCTCGCCGTGAAAAACGACGCCGGCTACACCCCCGTCCACCACGCCGCACTCGGCGGCCACCTCGCGCAGATCCCCGCGGCGCTCCTCACGAGCGAGTTGCTCATGGGCCGCAGCAACGCCGGCTACACTCCCATCCACCTCGCCGCCGCTCAGGGCCACCTCGATCAAATCCCGGCCGCCTGCCTCACGCCCGCCGCCCTCGCTTCCAAGACCGACGTCGGCAACACCCTCCTCCACGAAGCCGCCGAAAACGGCACGCTCAACCGACTGCCCCCCACGTTCCTGACCGCCGAGCGACTCGCCGAGAAGAACCTCGGCGGCGAATCCGTCGCCCACGTCGCCGCCTTCAACGGCCACCTCGATCAAGTGCCGCCGGCGCTGCTCACCGCCGCTGTCCTCCGCGAAACCACCAGCGCGGGCGACACCGTGTTTCACGCCGCCGCCATCGCCGGCCACCTCGAGCAAATTCCGGCCGAGCACCTCACGCACGACCACCTGGTCGTCGCGAGCAAGACCGGCTTCACCGCCATCCACGCGGCCGCCGAGTCCGGCCAGTTGAAAAAAATCCCCGCGCAGCACCTCACCGCCGACCTGCTCCTCACCCGCAACGACAACGGCGACACCCCTCTCCACGCCGCCGCAAACGAAGGCCACCTCGACCAGATCCCGCCCGAACTCCTCACGATCGAGCGCATGGCCACCCGCAACTACGACGGCACCAGCGTCGCGCGCGTCGCCGCCGACCGTGGCTTCCTCGACCAGGTTCCCGTGCATGCGCGCCCGCGCAAGATGAGTCCTTGGCGGCGCTTTCTCCGCAAGATCGGACGTTCGCGCACGCCGTTTTGATTCTCCACGCGGCGCGCCGCGCCCGTCGTGGACGAGGCGTCCCGCCTTGTGGTTTGAAATGAAGAACGCCGCCACCGGCGCGCGCGTCATCGCGCACTTTCGCCTTCCCCCGCGCCGGGTGCGTGTTTCACTCCGCGCTCCTTCCGCCGATTTTCCGGCACCGATTTTCTCCATGAACACCACCATCACCGCCATCACCGCCCGCGAAATCATCGACTCCCGCGGCAATCCCACCGTCGAGGTCGACGTGCGCCTCGCTTCCGGCGCCCTCGGTCGCGCCGCCGTCCCCTCGGGCGCCAGCACCGGCGAACACGAGGCCATCGAACTCCGCGACGGCGACAAGAAGCGCTACGGTGGCAAGGGCACCCAGAAGGCCGTCGGCAACGTGAAGGCCAAAATCGCCCCCGCGCTCATCGGTTTCGACGCCTGCGACCAAATCGGCGTCGACCACGCGATGCTCAAGCTCGACGGCACCAAGACCAAGTCGAAGCTCGGCGCCAACGCGATCCTCGGCGTCTCGCTCGCCACCGCGAAAGCCGCCGCGGCCGCCCTCGGCCAGCCCGTTTACAAATACCTCGGCGGTCCCAACGCGAAAGTCCTCCCCGTCCCCATGATGAACATCATGAACGGCGGCGCGCACTCCGACGCCCCGATCGATTTTCAGGAATTCATGATCATGCCCACCGGCGCGAAGAGCTTCTCCGAGGGCCTGCGCATGGGCTGCGAGATTTTCCACTCGTTGAAAAAAGTCCTGAAGGACAAGGGCCTCGCCACCGCCGTCGGCGACGAGGGCGGCTTCGCGCCCAAGCTCGAGTCCGCCGAGGCCGCGCTCGACGCCATCGCCCTCGCCGTGAAAAACGCCGGCTACAAACTCGGCAAGGAAATCAACCTCGCCCTCGACGTCGCCGCCTCGGAATTTTACGTCAAGGAGAAGAACCACTACGTCTTCAAGAAATCCTCCGGCCAGATCCTCACCGGCGACGAGCTCGTGGCCTTCTACCAAAAGCTCACCGCGAAATACCCGATTATCTCCATCGAGGACGGTTGCGCCGAGGGCGATTGGGTCACGTGGAAAAAACTCACCGACGCCATCGGCGCGAAGGTCCAGCTGGTCGGCGACGATCTCTTCGTCACCAACACCGAGTTCCTCGCCAAGGGCATCGCCACCGGCACCGCCAACTCGATCCTCGTGAAGGTGAACCAAATCGGCTCGCTCACCGAGACGCTCGACGCCGTCGAGATGGCCAAGGAAGCGAACTACACCGCCGTCATCAGCCACCGCTCCGGCGAGACCGAGGACGTCACCATCGCCGACATCGCCGTCGCCACCAACGCCGGCCAGATCAAGACCGGCTCGCTCTGCCGCACCGACCGCGTGGCGAAATACAACCAGCTCCTCCGCATCGAGGAGGAACTCGGCGCCAGCGCGATCTACGGCGGCAAGATGTGATCGGCGGGCCATCCGCGATTTCCGGCCGGACGCGCATGCGTCCGGCCTTTTTTTTGGGGCCGGCAAATCCCTCGACTCCGCTCCGCCTCCCGCTAGCCGTAGCCGAATGAGATTTCGCCTCGTTCTTGTCGCCCTCCTCCTCGGAACCGGTGTGCGCGCCGCTGAGGAAACCGACGCCAGACTCACCGCGCGCGAGGCGCTGAACGCCCGCATCCGCGCCGATGCCGCCAAGAGCCAGGCCGCGAATCCCCCACCCGCGGACGCCGCGCTCGCCACCGCCACCGTGGCAACTCCGCGGCCCCCGTCGCCAGCGGCCGCCAAGCCCCCGTTCGCTCCCGCCGCGAAGCCGCCCGTCGCCGGAAAAGCCGCGACCACCGCCGAAACCGCCTCGGCCCGAGTCGCCGCCAAGTCCGAACCCGCCACCGTCCTCCCCACCGTTCAGGTGAGTCGCACCCGCATCACCGAAATCGACCGCGAGATTCACGAACAGGACAAGGCCATCGCCCGCGAAAAAACGAAGACCAAGCCCACCGAACTCGATAAAGCCCTCAACGATCCGAAGGTCGCCAAGTCCCTCGCCGTCCTCGGCGGCGAGTCCGGCCAGCGCCGCGCGACCAACGCCAACGAGCGCGTGGCGATCATGGAGGACGAACGCGACCTGCTTGAGGCCCTCAAGACTGCGAAGACCAAGGAGGAGAAAGCCGCCCTCCAAAAACAGCTCGACGACCTTCGCGTGTATCGCCGCGAGCTGGAGAAGAACCTCCGCTGATTCCCCGGAAACGTTTGCCTCGCGCGCGCCGGGAATTCGGGTTCGCTGCGTCCACGCGATGCTGACCGTCCTCGAGATCATCAAGAAGACCACGGATTTTTTTGCGGCGCGCGGGATCGAATCGCCGCGGCTCAACGCGGAACTGCTCGTCGGCCACGCGCTCGGGTTGAAACGAATGCAGCTCTACCTCCAGTTCGAGCGGCCCCTCGCCGAACCCGAACTGGAAAAAATCCGCCCGCTCGTCCGCCGTCGCGGCCAACGCGAACCGCTCCAATACATCGTCGGCGAAACCGAATTCCACGGCCTCGCGCTCAAGGTCGACCGCCGCGCGCTCATTCCGCGCCCCGAGACCGAGCTGCTCGTGGAGCGAATCGTCGCCACGTGTCCGGTCCCGCCCGCCCGCGTGCTCGACCTCGGGACCGGGAGCGGCGCGATCGCGCTGGCGTTGGCCAAGTTTTTTCCCGGGGCAAGCGTCGTCGCCGTCGACGCAAGCGCCGAGGCGCTCGCCCTCGCGGGTGAAAACGCCGCCAAAGTCGAACTCGCGGCGCGCGTGAGTTTTCTCCGTTCAGATTGGTTTTCCGCCATCGAGCCCGCCGCGCGCTTCGATTTGATCGTCGCGAATCCGCCGTATCTTTCGGCCGACGAAACGGCCGCGACGGCTCCGGAGGTGCGCGAACACGAGCCGCGCGCCGCGCTCGCCGCCGCCGAAGACGGGCTCGCCGACTTGCGGCGCATCGTCGCCGCCGCCCCGCAGTTTCTGGCCGAGGACGGCCTGCTCGCGTTGGAAACCGGCATCGGCCACCACGCGGCTTTGGCCGAGGCGGCGCGGGCGGCGGGTTTCCCGCGCGTCGAGTCGCAGCGCGATTTCACGGGCCGCGATCGGTTTTTCTTCGCGCGGCGCTGAGTGCGTAACCCCCGGCACCGCCCACAGAAGGCCGTCCTCGGCGCGCCCAGCCGGCGGGCAGGGACGCCCGCCGCTCCGACCGATCAGCCGCCGTTGGCGGTGAGCGGGGCGCGGTTGCTCGCCCAGTGCTCCTTGTTGCGCCCGAGGCGAATCGCGTCACCGAGGACGCGGAGGGATTCGCGCAGATGCACGTCGGCCTTGGCGTAGGTGTCGCTCTCGTCGTCGGCGGGGTCCTCGTCGTCCTCGTCGCCCTCGGCCTTTTCTTCGGTTTTCTTCTCGGGCTTCGGCTTGGGCGTGGCCGGGGTCAGGCGAAATTCCTTAAACGAAAAATCGGATTTCGCGATGACCTCGCGCTCGGCCTTCATCTGTTTGCGAAACGCGTCGTCGCTCGTCTTCTGCGCGCGCCGATCGGCGAGGTTTACCGAAACCAATTTCTGATCCACGCGGGCCTTGAACCAGTCGATGTTGCGGCGGAGCCAGGAGAATTCCTCGAGTTTGCCCTGACGTTCGAGACTGGCCTGACGTAGCGGCGTGAGGACCTTGGGATCGAGCGGCGCGCCGTCGAAATAGCTGCTGCGGATTTTGTCCCACACGAGCGAGTGCGAGAGGCTGGCCTCGCCGATGCCGGGGATGAAGTCGTCGACGGACGGGAGCACGATGTCGGGGACGACGCCCTTGAGCTGGGTGGACTCGCCGCTGGGGAGGTAGAATTTCTGGATGGTGAACTTGGCGCCACCGGTCTTGCCGGCGGCGCGGGCGAGGTTCGGCGACTGGCGCATGTTGTAGATCTGCTGCACCGAGCCTTTGCCGTGGGTGGCGCTGTCGCCGATGATGACGGCGCGGCCGTAGTTTTGCAGGGCGCCGGCGACGATTTCAGATGCGGAGGCGCTGAAGCGATCGACGAGCACGGCGAGCGGCCCGGCGTAGGCGATTTTCTCCTTGTTGTCGCTGGCGACCTGGATGTCGCCGTCATAGGCCTTGACCTGCACAATGGGCCCCTTGTTGACGAAGAGCCCGGCGATCTCGATGGCCTCGTTGAGCACGCCGCCGCCGTTGCGGCGGAGATCGAGGACGAGGGCCTGGATGTTTTGGGCCTTGAGCTGAGTGATCAGCCGCTCGACGTCGCGCGAGGCGATGGGCCGGTCCTGATCGGCGTCGGTATCGCCTTCGTCGCTCGCGTAGAAACCGGGGAGCGTGATGACGCCGATGGGTTGATTGACGCCGGCGGCGTCCGGGACGTCGAAGACCGCGGCGCGCGCGCGCGACGAGTTGATTTTGACGAGGTCACGCGTGATGACGATTTCCTTGCGGGAGGAGGAGTCGGTGGCGCCGGCGGGTTGAATCACGAGGCGGACCTGCGTGCCCTTCGCGCCGCGAATCATCCCGACGATTTTCCGGAGATTCATGCCGAGGACCTCGACGGGTTCGCCGGTGCCCTGGGCGACGGAGATGATTTTGTCGTTGGCCTTGAGCTGGCGGGCGAGGTCGGCGGGGCCGCCGAGGACGACTTCCTTGACGACGCACTGGTCATCCTCGACGCCGAGGATGGCACCGATGCCGTAGAGTTTCAGGGAGACGGAGACGTTGAACTCCTGAAACGACTCGGCGGAAAAATAGGACGTGTGCGGATCGTAGAGATGCGCGATGGAGCCGAGGTAGCGCTCGGCCAGGTCGCCCTCGCCGAGTTCGGCGAGATTCTTGAGGAGCCGCTCATAGCGTTTGTGCACGGCGTCCTTGGCCTGCTCGGCGGTCTTCTTGTTGAGCATCTGGTCGACGAGCTCAAACTTGAGCCGGCGGCGCCAGAGTTCCTCGGCGTCGGCGGCGTTGGTCGGCCACTACGACTTCGTGCGGTCGGCGCGGTAGGTTTCCTTCGCGGTGAGATCGACGTCGGTTTTGAGCTGCTCGAAGATCCAGGCGACGCGCGCCTCGACGCGGGTCTGGTAGGTGTTGAAGATGGCGTAGGCGGCGTCGATATTGCCGAGGAAGGCGGTGTTGTAATAGACGCTCTTGCCATATTTATCGGTAAACGCGGTCTTGTCGCTCCCGAGGAAATAGAGGTGGTGCGGATCGAGCTCGGCCATGTAGTCCGGGATGACCTGCACGAAGTCGGAGCTCTTCACGGCGTCGCGGTTGTAGTGCACCTGCTCAAGGATCTTGATGAAGGTCTGCGCCTCCTCGCGAAGTGTCGGCGTCGTGGTAAACGTGCGATCCGCCGCCGCGAGCGGCAGCAGGAGGAGGGCAACAACCAACGCGGCGCCGAAACGAAGGAGCGGAAAAACGCGAATCATGGAGGTGAGTGGGAGGGGAACGCGGGCGGAATGTTTCACGCAATCGCACCGCGATCAAGGCGCGAGGGACGAATCCGGGCGCCGCCGCGCCGAACTCGGGGCGACGCGGGCGCGTTCATCGGCGCCCCAGGTTCTTGCGCGCGGTATCGAGCACGCGGCGCTCGGCCTCGCTCAACGAGCCGATACCCTGGCTGCTGATCTTGTCGAGAATGCGGTCGACCTCGTGGCGCAAATCGAGGGCGGGGGCGGGCTTGGCTCCGGCCGCGGCGGTGGGCGCCGACGACGCCACGACGGCGGGTTCGTGACGCTCGCGCCGCAGCCAGCTGGGAAGCGCGGGCTCGGCCGGCACCGAGTCGAGCCGCCACGCCGAGTCGTGCACGAAGCGATAGTAGAGCCACCCGGCCACCATGCCCGCGAGATGCGCGGAAAACGCGATCCGCGCGCCACCCGGCAGCGCGTAGTCGGGAATCTCGAAGAAAAACAACCCGAGCACCTCAAGCACGAACAGCGAGATGACCAAGTGTTTTGGTTTCAACGTCACCGGGAAAAAAAACATGACGAGGACGTTCATCTCCTGATCGGGAAACAGACACGCGAACACCACGGCCATCGCGCACACGCTCGCGGTCGCCCCGATGAGGTGTCCTTCGCGCCCCCAATGCACCGCCGTCCACGCCGCCGCGGCGAGCAGCGTAGCCGCGCCGCACAAACCAAACAGCCGGCGCGCCCCGATCATCGCATGGAGCTCACGCCCGATGAAAAAAAATCCCGCAAGCGTCCCGGCGATGTGGAGGAGATTGACTTCGCTGTGGACGAGCGGGTGCGATACCAGCCGCCAGACCTCGGCGGAGCCCAAACCCTCCACGGTCATCCCGAGTAGTTCCTCCAAATGCAGCCCGCGTCCAAACCAGGCCGTCCGCGCCAACTGCTGCATCACAAAACCGGCCGTCATCGCCGAAATCACCCACACCAACGCCGACGTGCGCCCGGATGGCGGGGCGCCGCGCATGTGGGGACGGTCGGCAATCATCGGGCGGACGATGCGGTTTGCCCCGGCAAACACAAGCCACCGCAGGGCGTAACACCGCGTAGGTTTTCACCGCGCGCCGAGACGGATGGCCGCTTGACAGCAGGGTCCTTCGCTACCTTTCTCGCGCCCCATATGGCCAACAAAGCTGACAAGTGGGGCCCGAACGTGCCCGGCAAATTCTTTGTCGATCAACAGTGCATCGACTGCGATCTCTGCCGCGAGACGGCGCCGAATTTCTTCACCCGGCACGACGAAGGCGGCTATTCCTACGTCTTCAAGCAGCCCACGGCCGAGGATGAGATCGCCCAGTGCATGGAAGCTTTGGAAGGCTGCCCCGTTGAGGCCATCGGCAGCGACGGCGAAGCCTGAGCGCCGGGTCGGGTTCCGTTCTCCCGCCGAGCGGGAGCGGGCTCACGCTCCCTGCGATTCGGAACAGCCCGCTTGGCACGGGCTCGGCGGTTGTTAACCGCAATCGATAGTTTTTGGAACGGAGGCTTGTTCTGCTCTGCCGCGCCGCGTAGTGCTCGACGGAATGAAACTTCTGTTCGCCCTCGCGTGCGCAACTTCGGCCTGCTGGGCGCAGTCCGCCACGGTTCAGTTGCCGGCACTCAACATCGATTCCACCCGGGTCGCCAACCCGGCCGGCAGCACGACGTTCGAGATGCCGGTCTCCACCCTTCGCTATGAACCCGCCGTCGATCTTCAGACGCGGAATTTTGCGGAAAGTCAGGCCGACATCACGATTCGCGGCGGCCTGTTTGAAAACACGGGGATCCGCCTAGGCGCCCTCACCCTGTCCGATCCGCAGACGGGGCATTATGCGGCGGAAATCCCCGTCGCACCCACCATGCTCGCCGCGCCGCGCGTCGTGCTCGGCGCGGACCATGCGGCGACGTTCGCGAATTCCACCGTCGGCGGTCTCCTCTACGGTTGGCGCCCAATCCGCAACGGCGGCGTGCTCGCCGCGGGGCTCGGCGAACACGGCCTTGAGCGCGGGGAATTCTATCAGGGCTTCACGGCTGGGACGGGGAACCCCGCGCACCGGCTTGGCGCGGATTTCGCCGTGGCACGCTCGCGCGCGGATGGCGCCGTGGCTTTTGGTGAGCATCATTTCAGCCGCGTCAACGCCCGCCTCCAGCTCACATCGGCTGCCGCCCAGACCGACGCCTTTGTCGGCTATCAGGCAAAATTCTTCGGCTGGCCCAATCTCTACACGCCCTTCAATTCCAACGAGACCGAAAATCTGCAGACCGTCCTTTACGGCCTGAATCACCGCGTGCGTTTCTCCGGCGAGGATTTCCTGGAGGCGGGCGTTTTCCACCGGCGGCTCAAGGACGACTACGCGTTCAACCGTTTCGCCGCCGTCGGCGCGGTCCACCCGTTTCAACACACCACGCGCGTCACCGGTATCGCGCTCGGCGGCCACGTCAGCCGCGGCGATTCCGCGCTCGAGACCCGCGCCGAGATTTTCGCCGACGACCTCCGCTCGACCTCGCTGGTTTTCGGCCCCTATCGACGCCGCACAATTGCGAAGCTCACCGCGCTCCCCTCCTACGCGTGGCAACTCGCCGACTCCAGCCGCGTCACCGCGCGCACCGGCGGCACCTACGACGATTCGAACCGCACCGCCGGCGCGTTCTCCCCCGTCGTGGAACTCGCGCGCGACTGGCCCCGCGGCGATCTGCGCCGGCTCTACTTGAGTTACGCCGCCTCGACGCAGCTCCCCAGCTACACCGCGATCAAGTCCAACCCCGCCGCCGGATTGTTCCGCGGCAACGCCGCCCTCGCCCGCGCAACCAGCCGCAATCTCGAGGCCGGGCTCCACGCGGCCGCTGGCGATGCGACGTTGCGTGTCGCCGTTTTCCACCGCCGCGATGATGCGCTCGTCGACTGGACGTTTCGCCGCGGCGTGACCGCCCGCACCGCCAATCCCGTTGACCTCTCCGTCCTTGGCGCGGAGGCGCTCGTCCAGCGCTCCTGGAAAAACGTGGACGTGATCCTCGGCTACACCGCGCTGGCCAAGACCGCCGACTATCGCAGCGCCGCTGTCGACGCCAGTTTCTACGCCCTCAACTACGCGCGCCACCGCCTCACCACCGCGATCGTCGCGCGACTGCCGGCCGGCTTTGAAGTGCGCATGGACAACCTCGCGCGCGTCCAGGCCGCCAACCTCCTCCGCACCGTCGGCGGCGACTCCGCGCTCAACTCCACGCTCGCCCTCGTCTACCGTCCACCCGCATGGCACGGTGCCTCGTTCACGCTGCGCGCCGACAACCTCTGGGACTCACGCTATCAGGAAATCCCCGCCGTCCCGGCCACGCCGCGCCAGCTCTCGCTCGGCGCGGCCTACGCGTGGTGAATGTTGCGGTTTGACAAACCGGCCTGCGCGCGGGCTTTTCGCGCGATGTCCGCCAATCCTTTCCTCGATCCGTCGTTCGTTGTCCCCTGGCCGCGCCTCACGCCGGAGCTGATCGCACCGGCTATCGACGAGGCGCTCGCCAACGCGCAGGCCGCGATCGACGCGATCGCCACGCGCGACCTCGGCGGGCTCTCGTTTGAAAACACCTTTCTCGCCCTCGAGCACGCGACCGAGCCGCTCAATCGTGCGTGGACAAAGGTAACGCATCTCCAGTCGGTCGCCGATTCACCCGCGCTACGCGATGCGCACAACGCGATGCTCCCGAAAGTCTCCGCGTTTTTCGCCGCCATCCCGCTCCACCCCGGACTCTGGTCGCGCCTGAAAACGTTCGCGGCGTCGCCCGCCGCTTCTGCTGTCACCGGGATTCGACGCCGTTTTCTCGACGAAACCGTGAAGGATTTCCTCCAAGCCGGCGCCGATCTGTCGGCTGAAAAACGCGCGCGCCTCGAAGCACTCCAATCCGAGCTCGCGCAACTCACGCAGAAATTTTCCGAAAACGTCCTCGACGCCACCAACGCCTGGGAACTCCTCGTCGCCGACGAATCGCGCCTCGCCGGGCTCCCCGCCCACGCCAAGGCCGCCGCGCGCGCGAGCGCCGAGGCCAAAGGCGCCGCCGGCTGGCGCTTCACGCTGCACCAGCCTTCGCTCGAGCCGTTCCTCACCTACCTCGAAGACGACGCCCTCCGGCGCGAAATGTGGACCGCCGCCGCCGCGCTCGGCGCACAGGCCCCGCACGACAACACGTCGCTCGTCGGACGCATCCTCGCCCTCCGCGCCGAGAAGGCCGCGCTCCTCGGCCGCGCGCACTTTGCCGACAGCGTGCTCGAGCGCCGCATGGCGCGCACCGGCGCGCGCGCCCTCGCCTTCGTCGAGGATTTTCGCACGCGCTGCGCCGGCGCCTTCGCCCGCGAGTGCCGCGAACTTGAGGCGTTCAAGGCCCGCCACACCGGCGCGCCCGCCGCGCCGCTCGCCCCGTGGGAAATTTCCTTCTGGGCCGAGCGCCTCCGCCGCGATCGCTACGCGTTCGACGAGGAACTCCTCCGCCCCTACTTCCCGATGGATCGCGTGATCACGGGGATGTTCGAACTGGTCGGAAAAATTTTCTCGCTCCGCGTGACTCCGCGCGCCGCCGACGAGGTGGCGACGTGGCATCCCGACGTGAAATTTTACGACCTGCACGACGCGCGCGACCGTCACCTCGGTTCGTTTTACGCCGACTGGCATCCGCGCGAATCGAAGCGCGGCGGTGCCTGGATGAACTACCTCGCCACCGGCGGCCCGCAGCCCGACGGCACCCGCGCCCCGCACCTCGGCCTGATGTGCGGCAACCTCACCCCGCCCGCCGCCGGCCGCCCCGCCCTGCTCACGCACCGCGAGGTTGAGACCGTGTTTCACGAGTTCGGCCACCTGCTCCACCACCTCCTCGGCGAGGTCGAAATCAAGTCCCTCAACGGCGTCAACGTCGCCTGGGATTTCGTCGAGCTGCCCTCCCAAATCATGGAGAACTGGACCTGGGATCGCGCCGCTCTAGACCTGTTCGCGCGGCACCACGAAACGGGCGCGCCCATCCCCGCCGACCTTTTTGCCAAAATGATCGCGGCGAAAAATTTCCGCTCCGCCTGCGCCACGATGCGGCAGGTCGCCTTCGCCAAACTCGATCTCCTCCTCCACTCCGACACCGCGAGGTATGCGGCTGCGCCTGACGTCGACCCGCTCGCGCGCGCCGCCGTCGCCGACTGCCTCGTGCCGACCGCGCCCCCGGCGCCGACCGCCGTCAAACGCTTCACGCACATCTTCGCCGATCCCGTCGGCTACGCGGCCGGCTACTATTCCTACAAGTGGGCCGAGGTGCTCGACGCCGACGCCTTCACGCGCTTCCAACGCGAAGGAATTTTCAACCCGCGCGTCGGCGCCGAATTCGTCGAAAAAATCCTGAGCCGCGGCAACTCGGCCGAACCCGAGGAACTCTTCCGCGACTTCATGGGCCGCGACCCCGACCCCAACGCCCTCCTCGCCCGCGCCGGCTTGGTGTAACGCGCCGTCGCCAATCCAGCCGAAACTCGCGCTAAAAAAAGTTCGCCGCGCGTCCGCCCGCCCCCGCACTTTCACCCCGATGATCATCGCCGACCTCGCCAAACTTCCCGGAGGAACTTTTCCCGCCCGCCGCTGGGGCCGCGGACTCGTCGGGCAACTCGGACAGCCCATTCCTGCCAAGGGTTTTTCGATGGGCTACTCCATCCTCGAGCCGCGCGGCGGCCAGGTGCCGTGGCACAATCAGGAACAGGAGGAGGTTTATTTCATCGTGCAGGGCGAAGGCGAAATCTGCGTCGGCACCGAGCGCAGCCCGATCAAGGCGGGGCAGGCCGTGTTCATGCCGCCGACCGTCTTTCACCAGCTCACCAACACCGGCGACGAGCCGATGCACATGATCTACGTCTACTGCCCCGGCGGCGATGTCGCGCACTGGCGCCAAGAGTTGAACGGCACCCTCCCCAAGGCGGGCGAAGGCCCGATCCCGCCGTTGCCCGCCGGCGCGCAACCGCAGTGCACCACGCCGCCCGCCGCCTAACGCTGCGCGCAAGCTCCGGTGCTCGCACGGATTTTCCGTGCCCCCTGACTTCGTAGCGGCGAGCGCCAGCGAGCCGACGACACGCCGAGCGCGCCCGCCTCGTAGCTGCGAGCGTGAGCGAGTGGAAATCCGTCGGCCCACCCGCCCCAAACCCGCCGCAGCGTAGCGCTCCCGCTTGCGCTATTTCAGCAACCGCTCCCACCGCGCGAATTGCCGCGCCAGTTGCTTCGGCCCGGGCATCCCGGTCCCCTCACGATTCGCGAGCGCACGCTGCAAATCAAAAACCTGCGCCCAATCGTCGCCAAACGCCGCGTGGATTTTTCTTACGTCAGCGGTCGCGAGGCGGTCCAGCGCCACGCCCTGCGCGTCCGCGAGCTTCACGACCGCGCCCACCGCGTGGTGCGCCTCGCGAAACGCCACGCCGCGCACCACCAGATAGTCCGCGAGATCCGTGGCCAGCAACGCGGGATCCGCGACGGCGGCGGCGCAGCGCGAGGCGTTGACGGTGAGGCCGGCGACCGTGCCCGCGAGCACGTCCGCGCACAGCGCCGCCTGGTCCAACGTGTCGAACACCGGCGGCTTGTCCTCCTGAAGATCGCGATTGTAGGTGAGCGGCAGGCCCTTCACGAGCGTGAGGAGCGTGTGCAGGTTGCCCTGCAACCGCGCGGATTTCCCGCGCAACAGCTCGCACGAGTCGGGATTTTTTTTCTGCGGCATCAGCGACGAACCCGTGCAAAACGCATCCGACAGCTCGACGAACTTGAACTCCGCCGAGCACCACAGGATCAGGTCCTCCGCGATGCGCGAAAGATGCACGCCGAACAGCGCGCCCGCCGCCGCAAACTCGACGAACAGATCGCGGTCGGCGACGGCGTCCATCGAGTTCTGCGTCACCTGCGGCCGCCCGCGCGCATCGATGAAGCCCAGCGCCCGCGCCGCAAACTCCCGATCGATCGGCAGCGTCGTCCCTGCGATCGCGCCGCTGCCGAGCGGGCACCAGTTGGCGTGCGCCGCGACCTCGGCCAGCCGCGCGCGGTCGCGCTCGAGCATTTCCATCCACGCGAAAAGATGGTGCGCGAAAAACACCGGCTGCGCGCGTTGGAGGTGCGTGTAGCCGGGGATGAGCGTGGCGCGGTTCGCCGCCGCGACCGCGAACAGCGCCCGCTGTGCGCCGAGGATTTTTTCGCGCAGCACCGCACAGGCGTGCTTGAAAAACAGCCGCATGTCCGTCGCCACTTGGTCGTTGCGGCTGCGTGCGGTGTGGAGCTTGGCGGCCGCCGGCACGCGCTGCGTGAGCGCGCGCTCGATGTTCATGTGCACGTCCTCAAGCGCGGTGTCCCACGAAAAATTTCCCGCCTCAATCTCGGCCAGAATCGCGTCGAGCCCCCGGTGGATGGCGTCGCGTTCCTTCGCCGTGAGCAAGCCGACGTGCGCGAGCATCGCCGCGTGGGCCTTCGAGCCCGCGACGTCGAACGGCGCGAGCCGCCGGTCGAACGAGACGGACTCGCTAAAACGCAGCATCAGATCGGCGGGCCCCGTCGCGAAGCGACCGCCCCAGGAGACATTGGAAGACTTGGCCATGCGGGCCGCGAGCACACGGCGCACCCCCGGCGCGCGCAACGCGAAAGATCCCTCCGCGCCCGCCGCACCACGAGTTCGCGTTTGCCGCCGCCGCCTCGGCCCGCACAGTCGCGCGCATGACGTTTTTCCGGCTGCTCGCGTCCGTCGGCGCCTTCGGCCTCGCCACCGCGACGCTCGCCGCCGCCGACCCGCTCGCCCGGTTCGACCACGTCTCGATCCCGCCCGTGAAGACGTCGATCTACGTGGGCTCCGTCACGCTCACGATCACTCCCGCCACGCGCAAGTCGGGCGCCTACGAGGCCGACTACGCCGCGAAGGTGTTCCCGTATTTTTTCATGGGCGAAAAAGGCAAACTCACCCTCGACGCGCCCGACGAATTGCTGCGCAGACTGGCTCGCGGCGAGACCGTGGACTTCACCGGTCGCGCCACCAACACCGACGGCGACCCGCGCCGCATCGAGGGCACGGCCATTCCCGCCGACGCCACGAGCGGCAAGCTCAAGGTCCGCA
This sequence comes from Verrucomicrobiota bacterium, assembly GCA_041165185.1. Classification (GTDB taxonomy): domain Bacteria; phylum Verrucomicrobiota; class Verrucomicrobiia; order Opitutales; family Opitutaceae; genus JBEANZ01. The sequence continues at coordinate 17,271 of JBEANZ010000499.1, forward strand.
TCTTCGTCTCCAAGCGCATCGAGCTCATCTTCAACACGACCTACCGTTTCGAGTCGAAGTAGCGCCGCCGCGGCGCGCGGGAAAAACTTGGCGCGGTGGAGGTGACTCGAACACCCGACCCGCGGTTTAGAAAACCGCTGCTCTATCCAGCTGAGCTACCACCGCGCAGAAGTTCTTGGAGATAACGACGTTCCTCGCTCGCCGCCGGAAACCCGAACACGAAGTCCCGATTGCCCGCGGGAAAAACTCGCCGCCCAACCTGCCTCCCGCCCCCGGCGCGGCAACGCCAAATTTCGCCGCCGCTCACCCGCCGGTGCCCCCACCGCACCCGCAAACCCGCTCGCCACGCTCTGCCGCCTGTGCGTCGCACCGCCCGATGCCCGCGCCGCCATCCCCGCTCCCCGCCCACGTTTCCTACACCGCGTTGCGCATCGCCAACTGCCGCCACGAAACCGTCGGCAACACCCTTGCGCTCTTCGGTCGGCAGGCCGTCGTTGCCGTCGCCACGTGGCAGGTTTACGCGTGGCCCCACTCCTCCGCCATGCTCGCACTCGCGGGCGTCGCGAATGTCCTCCCGCTGCTCGCTGCTCATCCTCCCCGGCGCTGCACACGTTGCGGCCAGACGGAAGTGAGCGCGACCCGCCCTGGCCGCCGGCGGCGTTTTTCATTAGACTTCACCGGCGCCCGGAGCCTTCATCGCCGCGATGATCGAGAGCGCCAAACGCAAATCGTTTTTCCTCCTCACCCTCGCCCTCAGCCTCATGATCGCGCTCGGCGCCGTGGTGGCGCGTGTGATGAACGACGAGGATTTGCGCGAGCGGCTCGGCGACACCTACTATATCATCGGCCTCGCCATCATCGGCACCGTCCTTCTCGTGCTCACCGGTTATGTCTGGGACCGCGCGGTGATGTCCCGGCTGAAAATCCTGCGCCACAGCGCCACCGCCGCCGCCGGCCCCGCCGAGCCGGGCCCGGAGGCCGAACACGACGAGATTATAGGCCTCGCCCGCAATATCGAGCGCATGGCCCAATCCCTCCAGAAAACCGAGGCCAGCTACCGCGGCATCGTCGAGGATCAGGTCGACCTCATCTGCCGCTACCGCCTCGACGGGCGTATTACCTTCGTCAACAGCGCCTACGCCGTCGCCTTCGGCCGCAAGCGCGCCGACCTCGTCGGCCAGACCTTCGCCCTCTTCAATCCCGACGGCGCCATCGGCGGCGAGACCTACACGTTTGAGCGCGAACTTGAGCTGCCCGGCGGTCGCCGCGCGTGGTTCATGTGGACCCAGCGCGCCATTAAGTCCGAGACCGGCACCGTCCTCGAATATCAGGCCGTGGGTCACGATATAACGCTGCGCAAGGAAGCCGAGGCCGCCCTCCTCCACGCCAAGGAGACCGCCGAGGCCGCCGACCGCGCCAAGAGCGAGTTTCTCGCCATCGTCAGCCACGAAATCCGCACGCCGATTAACGGCGTCATCGGCTTCGCCCAAATCCTCGCCGATTCGCCCCTTTCGCCCGAGCAGCGCGAACACGTCGCCATCATCAAGGCCAGCGGCCAGGCGCTCGAAAAGCTCATCGCCGACATCCTCGACCTTTCGAAAATCGAGGCCGGCAAGATCGAGATCGATTCCGCCCCGTTCGGCCTCCACCGCTGCGTCGACGACCTCGCCGCCTTCTTCCAACCAAAAGCCCGCGCCGCCGGCCTCGCCCTCGCCACCAAGTTCGAGGGCGACGTGCCCGCCATCGTCAACAGCGACGAATCCCGCCTGCGCCAAATCCTGACCAACCTGATCAACAACGCGCTGAAGTTCACCGAGCGCGGCGGCGTCACCGTCCACGTCTCGTGCACGCGCGGTGAATCCGTGAGCATGAGCGACTCGCGCCGCGTCCTGCGCCTCTTCTTCGCCGTGACCGACACCGGCATCGGCATCCCCGCCGAAAAAATTCCCCGCCTCTTCAAACCCTTCAGCCAAGTAGACCACTCGCCCGAGCGGCGCCGCGGCGGCACCGGCCTCGGCCTCATTATCTCGAAGCGTCTCTGCGAACTCATGGGCGGCTCCATCTCCGTCGAAAGCCGCCCCGGCGAAGGCACAACGTTTCGTTTTTCGATCCTCGCCGACTATCAACGCGGCGACACCCGCCCACCGATGGCGATGCGGCACTGAGTTTCTTGCGTCGCTCCCAACGGGACCGGCTCAACCCGTCCGCACCGCCGCGACAAAGCGCGGAATAATCCCTCCAAAAGAACCGTTCGTGAAAAATACGACGGCTCGCGTCGCCGGTGCCGTCCTGCGGTCGGCCCCGTGCAACGTCTGCGCCAGAAGCAATTCGAGCAGCCCCGCGTTAGTCGGCGCGTGATGGGCAGAGACGCCGCGCGCCCCGAGTTCGCTCACGACCATCGCGGGATCGAAGCGCTCTTCTTCCTTCATACGCGCCGGGCGGTTGAGTTCGCCGAGGAACACCTCGTCCGCGACCGCGAGCGCCGCCGTGAACGCCGCCTGCATTGTCCGTCGACTCGACGTGTTGCTCCGCGGCTCAAACACCGCCGTCAACCGCGCCCCGGCGAATCGCGCGCGCATCGAGTTCAGCGTCTCCGCTATCGCCGTCGGATGGTGCCCAAAGTCCTCGATCACCGTGAGCGTCGGCGAGCGCAGGAGAATTTCCTGGCGGCGCTTCACGCCCTGGAAACCCGCAAGCGCGCCGAGCGCGAGCGCGTGCGGGCGCAGGGGATTGAGCGAGAGGCCGGCGGCCGTCGCGGCCATCGCGGCGTTGCGCGCGTTGAACATGCCCGGGAGCGCCCACGCCACCTCGGCCCACGGCTCGCGTTGCCAAGTTAGACTGAAGCGCGCGCCGTCCGCCGACTCGGAAAAATTCTCGATGCGCGCGTCGCATTCCGCGCCCAAGCCGACACGCACGACTCGCGTCCACGGCGTCGGCGGCAGCGCGCGGAGGTTTTCGTCGTCGCCGTTGAGCACGATCACGCCGTTGCGCGGCACGATCCGCGTGAGGTGATGGAAGGTCCGTTTCACGTCGTCGAGGTCGCGAAAAATATCCGCGTGATCATACTCGAGGTTGTTGAGCACGGCAATGTGCGGCGCGTAGTGGATGAACTTGCTGCGCTTGTCGAAGAACGCGCTGTCGTATTCATCCCCCTCAATCACAAACGGATCCCCCGGCGTGCCAAGGTGTGCACCCACCGGCGGATCGAGCGGGACGCCGCCAATGAGAAAACCGGGGTCGCGACCCGCCGCGCGCAGGAGAAACGCCGTGAGTGCCGTCGTCGTGGTCTTCCCGTGCGTGCCGCATATCACGACGTTACGCCGCCGCGCCAGAACGAACTCGCGCAACACTTCAGGCAACGACTTGAACGGGATTGCGCGCGTATCGAGCAGCCACTCGACCTCGGGGTTGCCGCGTGACATCGCGTTGCCCACGACGACGAGGTCAGGCGCAAGCCGCTCGATTCGCTCCGAGTCGTAGCCCTCGAGCACGTCAATCCCTGCGGCGGCGAGCACAGTGCTCATCGGCGGATAGACGCTGGAATCGGAACCGAGCACGTCCATCCCGGCGGCGCGCAGCAGCAATGCGGCGTTGCCCATCGCAGTTCCGCAGATGCCAAGAAAGTAAATCTTCATTTCCAGCTCAGTTACGACCAAAGGCGCTCGTCGCAGGACGCCACCGCCGAAGCCGAAAAGTTTCGGCACCGATCAGCCCCAACCATTCTTAGCCGCGTGTTCTGATTGGCGAAGCAAGCTGACACCAAGCATAAATCGAAGTTGCGGCAGGAGGGACGACTATTGAAATTCATACGCTTTCTTGAAGCACGGTCTTGGGTCGTTTTCGTAAAGCTGGCGAAATGAGACGCGTCGGAAAGTCGTTATTTGGAGTCCCAGTGTAGAAAGACTATGTCGCCACGAGCATCGGCTCCGCAGTATTCCGGTGGGCAGCTGCCGAGGATCGGGAGGCCTAACAAAGTAGGGAAATTGCAAGCTCGGGGCAACGCCTTGCGGGATCGACTGTCAAAAAGCTCCTCTCCGTGAAAGGGCGAGACCCAAGGCGAGCTCCGCCCGTTTCGACGCGTGGATTATCCTGAGAACCTCCCCAATGGGGTTGGCCTAGGCCATCGGCTTTCCTGCCCTCGGTTCCTCTCGGCGAGCTGCCATCGACCCATCGAAAGCATGAAACGACCAGAAAAGAGCATCACTCGGGTGTTCATGATGGAAACGCCCGAGCCACAAGATAGACGTATATCAGGACTTGGGAGGCGTAGGAGGCACCGGCATGGGAGGCGGCATGCGCGAGAGCGAACTCTCTCCCGCTATACGGGAAATACGACCATGCATCCTTTGCGATTCCAATTCCGCATTGCGACGAGCGATCTTGGCCAGCTCAACCTGCTTGGCCAATTCAAAAGCTTCCTTGTTGATCTGCTCCTTCTTTTTCCGAAGGGCATCCAATTCAATCTCACGAGCGGCAACCTCCTTGCTCGCCTTGTCAGCCCGAACAATATCAGCCTCCGTCTTGTCCTTGACCTCCTTGTCAGCGGCCGCCTGTTTCGCATTCCGGGTTTCTTCCTTGGATTTTTCGGCCTCGTCATGCTTCCGCTGATTTTCGCGGGCATTAGCCGCGGCCTCCTGCTCGGCTTTCTTTTTCTTGGCCACCTCGGCCGCCTCCTTTTGACGGGCTTCCATCAACTGTTTTTCCTCGAGCGCGTCGGCTTCCTTCTTATGGGTAAAATAAAAGGCGAGAAACAGTCCGAGCATGATGCCCGGGAAAATTATATACATCCACTTTTTCATGTTGGAATCAACTGATAGAATTAGGGTTTCTTCGGGGCGAGCGACTGCTGAAGCTTGGCAAAGTCACGGGAAAACCTCTCCCACTCTTTGTCTGCGGCATCAATTTTGTCGAGAACGGCCGAGTAGCTAAGCGTGTTGGCCTCTGCGGCTTTGACGTATTCCTTCAGGAACGCCGTTTCACTGCCGAGACGCTTCTTTTCCTCTTCAATCTTGGCAAGCTCCACCTTCTCGGCGGCTATCTCCTTGTCGAGGCGCTTGACCTGAGCCTCTACCTTGTCGGCATCACGGCCGGCGCGATTCCGGGCCTGAACCGCGCGTTCGCGCTCTTCCTTTTCCTTCTCCTCTTGATCTTGTTTCTTCTTCCGCTCGACCTTGCGCACTTCCTGCGCCGCAAGAGCGTCCTGCACAGCCTTCGAGCGATCCGCCTGCTCCTTTCTGAGCTTCTCCTCCTTCTCCTTCCGCACCTTTGCGGCCTGATTAGCCTCAATGGCTTCGTATTCTTTGCTCGCCTTCAAGTAGAAGCCAAAGAACACGGCCACACCAACAAGCGGGACGATAAAGTAAAGGTAGCTTTTCTTCATGGGAAAAATATAATCTCAGCGAGCGGGAGCTGGCTTCGTGTTCGCACGGGCCCGTTCATCAATGGCGCCCTGAATTGCGTCCTTCAATTGGAGAAGCTGCTGGTCTTTCGCGCCGGTGGGAGCCAGACTTTCGGCCTTCGTAATCGCATTCATCGCCTCGACAAATTCCTCGGTCTCAAAAGCGGCGAAGGCCAGCACCTGATAGGCAAAATACGGCTTGTCGAGGCCACCTTTGGTGACGGCGATTTTGTAGTGGCGGAAGGCGTCCTTGGTGCGCTCCATGCCGCGGTAGATTTCTCCGATGTGAAGTTCAAGTTGGCCGTTGTTGGGAAAGAGTTTCGTCGCCTCTTGGAGTATCGAAATCGCCCGCAATTCCTGATTTGATTGCTGTAGAATCTGAGCGAGGCTCTGCCACAATTTCGGGTCGGCGTCGATTTTGCCGTTCTTCAGGTTCGCATAGAGGAAATCCGCAGAACGAGTTCCCTGTCCCACCTGATTGTAGAAGGACACGAGATACATATAATCCTTCGACGTCTGCATAAAGCCCAACGCCTGAGCCCTCTCCATGGTTACAACGACGCGGGTCAGGTATTCTTTGGCTTTGGCCTCGTTCTTAGCCTCCTGAGCTGCGTTGGCGAGATTGAGGTAGGAACCCATGAGCGCCTGCCAGTAATCCTTCTTTGTCGGAGCTTGCTTGAGGATGAGCTCGATCAGTTCCGTGGAGCGCTCAAAATCATTTTCCTGCTGCAAGACCGCGAGATACATCGCATACAAACTCTCCTTCGGACGAGTAGTTGCCGTCAGTGTTTTCTCGATTTCCTGCTTCGCCAGTTTCAGGGTGGCCCGGTCGATGTTTTTCTGATCGGCGATGGCCTTGTAGTAGAGAACAGAGCAATAAAGAAGGGCCATCTCAGGCGTCGTCTTCTTTGTTTCCTCCTGCCAGCTCCGGTAGTTGGCAATGGCCTTGTCAAAATACCGCAGCTGGACAGCGGGAACCTTGCTGTTGACGCCCTCTGAGGCGCAAAGCTGGATGAGCATTCCACTCAGTTGCGCAACAGCGTTTTGATCGAAATACTTGTAGGTCTTGCCCAGATTTCGCGACTCCTCCATCGGATCAATTGCCTTGGAATACTGCTCCATCTTGACGAACGTATTGGCCCGCGTATTTTGAATCAGAGCCCAATCATAACTCGTCGGCGCCGGCTTCGGAATTCCATCCAAAACGGAGAGTAATTCAGAATATTTTTTAGCCTCCTCCAGCGGCTTGAGCTTTGCAAACGCCTCGCTTGTCGCCTGCGCGAGTTGCTTCGGAGCCTCCGGCGGTTGAGCGAGGACAAGAAGGCTGGCTAGCGGGGCCAAAGCCAGCGCCGCGCCGCGGAAAATCTGGGTGATTGCGTTGCGCACGGAAAATCAGTCCTCGTTAAGGGTGAATACAATCGGCACCTGCATGTGGGTGACGACATCGCGCCCGCCCTTACGGCCGGGCTTGAACTTCCATTTGCTGACCGCCGAAACGGCCGCCTGCTCAAATTCGCGCTGGGAAGACTTGGCGGCGTAGGCGTTTTGCACATCCCCGTTGGTATCAACCAAGAAGTCCACGAGCACATCCCCGGCAATGCCGGCCCGGCGCATTTCAAAGGGATACTGCGGGCGGCCTTGTAGCTTCGCAACTGGCTGCTGGTCGAGCTTAGAGATATCAAAAATCGCCATGCCTTTGAACTGCGATGTATCTCGCATTTCAGGGATAATATTAACGCTCGCCGAGGGGGTGATGCCCTCCGGTGGGGGCGGTTGTATCTTCTGCACGAACGAATCCGGCAAAGCTATTTGGGGGACATCGGCTTGCATTGGGGGAGCCAGATCAATCGGCTTGGCCTCCTCGGTCAGCTCGACTTTCTCCGGCTCGTCGGGCTCTATCTTTGGCATTTCCTGCAACTCAATTTTTGGGGCTTCTTCCTTTGGGGGCGGCGGCTTGGGGGCAAACGTGATGAGGCGGTCGCCGAAAAATACCCCAAGGTGAATCGAGACCGAGAGCAGGAGGCCGATGATGAGATCGCGACGCATGGTGGGCCTAGGTTATTTGCCGGTGGGGCTCGTGATGGTCTCAACCGAGACCTGCTGAATGCCGGCCTTACGGACTTCGTCGAGCGCGAGAATAGCGGCTCCAAGTTTCGCCTTATTGTCACCCCGGATGAAAACGCGGGGGTTCTTCTCCCTTGTCATGTAATCTTGAAGCCGGGGAAATATCTCGCTGGCGGTTACTAGTTCCGGCGTCGCACCGATGCCGCCTTGCTTCCAGTAGAACGTCCCCTGATCCGACACCTGCAGGTAAACTGTGGTGTCATTAGGATTAGGCGGCCCGGGGGGCGCGGGAATAGGGAGCTGCACCGGCACATCGGCGATTTTCTTCAACGACAGGGTGAAGAGGACGAATGTGGCGAGCAGGAAGAAAATAACATCGATCAGCGGAATGATCTCGATGCGGGCTTTCTTCTTGCCTTCTTCGGCTTTGGGGCTGGCTCCGGCCATGGTGGTGGTTGGATTGGACGTGGGGCTCGACTTACCTACTTACCGGCGGCCTTGAACTTGGTCTCAATGAAGATGCGCTTGAACCCGGCCTTGCGCGCTTCATCAAAGACGTAGAGGGCCGAATTGTAGAACGCGTTCTCGTCTCCATTGATCAAAATACGGCCATCGGGATCCGTCTGGTGATATAGTTGGAGACGTTTGATGAATTCCTGCAGACTAACGAAGTCCTTATCCCAGGCGATGGTGCCCGCCTCGGTGACGGAGACGGTGACGCTCGGCACCCGTTGCTCGCCGGTCTCGGCCGAAGGCAACGAGACCGGGACGCCGCTCGACTTGTTCAAGGAGAGAGTGAACAACACGAACGTCGCCAGCAGGAAGAAAATCACGTCGATCAGGGGAATGATCTCGATGCGGGCTTTCTTCACGCCGCCGCTGCTGCCGCCGCTGGATCCGGCCATGGTGAGTGTGGGCTGCTTAGGTTGGGGTTCGATTGAAGCCGTCGAACGATTAGCGGGCGAAGGGGGCGTTGGTTTCCGCTTTCTTCAAGAGAATCTCAAGGGCGTGCGACGCATCGGAGATTTCGTTCTTCGCCTGTTCGGTGCGGGCGTTGAGATAGTTGTAGGGGAACAACCCGACGATGGCGATACCCAGACCGCACATCGTGGCGATGAGCGCTTCGGCGACGCCACCCGTGATGGTAGAGGTCGAGCCGCTGACGTCACCGGTGCCGAGCGCGCCGAAGGTGCGCATCATGCCGGTAACGGTGCCGAGAAGGCCGAGCAGCGGGGCGGCCGTGATGCAGGTATCGAGAGTCGCCATGCCCTGTTGAAAACGGGCCATTTCCTGACCGGAGGCGCGAACAAACGCGTTGGAGAGCGAGTATTCCTTGTTGGTCAAAGTGTAGACGAGAATCTTCGCCACGAAGTCTTTGCTCTTCTTGCCGAGCGCGAGTGCCCCCTCGGTGTCGCGGCGCTCGACGGCCTCGAGCATTTTCTCAACTACCTCGGGTTCACGGCTCGCGTTTTCGCGCAGGATGAAAAGAAAGCGCTCGACAACGACCGTGATGGCGACGAACGAGAGCAACAGGATCGGCCACATGATCTCTTTGCCCTTGATGAAGAGCTGCATCGGGGTGTCATCGCCAAGGATGAACGCAAACGGGAGGCTTTGGGTAATCATGGAGGATTTTGGTTTTCGGTGACGTGTTTGAAGTTTTGGAGGGGGACTACGGAAAAACAGAAAGCGGGTCTTGCGCCAATTTCGCGCGCGTGTTGTTACTCGGACCTGAACTTCGGTGCTGTTCTCACCGCGTGGATCGCTGCGGCACAAACAATCCCGGCGGGGCCGCCCTGCGCGATGCGCGCGGCAACTTTCAGGATGGGTTGGGGAATCAGCATGAGCCTGAGAAAATTGAGGGGAAGCAGACGAAAGGGAGCGGAATAGGGTTCATCGAAACTTGGCTGTCAACTTACTTTGTCAGACAACGTCCCAAATTAATTTTCCTTAGGGATTCGCGCATTTTTTTGGCTGCCCGACTAGGACTCGAACCTAGACAGAACGAGTCAGAGTCGTTCGTGCTACCATTACACCATCGGGCAAAAAAGATTCGCGCCGTCCCGGAAACGCGGTGGAGCCGGCGATGGGATTCGAACCCGCAACCGCCTGTTTACAAAACAGGTGCTCTACCGTTGAGCTACGCCGGCGACCAAGGGAATTGCGCCAAGTCTGGACTGGGAAAAAACAAAACTGGTGGCTCCCCCGGGACTCGAACCCGGAACCTACTGATTAAGAGTCAGCTGCTCTACCATTGAGCTAGGAAGCCGCGAAACAAGGGGCGAAACGCTCACGATGGCCCCGGGGTTGTCAACGCGATTTCCCGATCCGTCCATGCGGCGCTCATCGCTCAACCGCCGCAGCGGCGCTGAGCACGTTGAACAGCAGCCGAAACGTCCCGTGCGTTTGCGCGCGAAACGTAATCTCGGGGCCAAACACCGTCACGCGCCCTGCGCCAACGGGCGCCTCGAACGCCGCGACGCCATCCTTCAGGTGCCCCTGTCCCCACGCCCAGCCGCTGCGCCGCGGCGCCGTGGATCCGAACCATGCGATGGGCCGCACGCCCCGCTCCGCCGCGTCCGGCGCAAGCCGGAAGACCGGGCTCCCGTCAAAAAATACGTCCACTTCTCCCGGCAGCCCACGCGTCGCCGTGGCCAGCGGATCCAGCGCGACTCGCAGCAAGCTCCCGGGCACGTAAAATTTCTCGCTCGGGAGGTTGCGCTCGCGCCCGTCCCGCCCGGCTTCGGTGAGTGCGCTACGCACCGGCAGACGCAGGTGATATGCGAGGTTTGCACTGCTGCCGATCGTCACGATTGAGCCGCCGGCCTCGAGGAATTCGCGCAGCGCCGGGAGCGTTTTGTCGGACGTAAATTTCCCGATGCGCCCGCGATACTCCTCCGGCATCTCGGTCGAGGACGGGTCGCGCACGGTGAACAAGTCTTCCGTCGGCCCCTCGTTGATCCCCGCGTTCGGCCGCGGCACCGCTCCGGAGGGAAACAGGATCACGTCGTATTTTTCGCGGAGCTTTCCCGCGTCGAGCTGCGGCGGGTAGACGACCTCGAATCCGTAGCCGAACTGCTCCAACAGCCAACGCGTCCAGCCCGACGGCATCGAGCCGCCGTAGCGATCCCACAACGCGATACGCGGGGCGGTCAGCCGCCGCCTCTCGGTGGGAATTTTTTCCGCGGCGCGCACGGCGACGCCGGGGACGCGCGCTTGCTCGATCGCCGCCGCGCCCGCCGCCGGCACGAAAAACTCGCCCGACGTTTTCACCGAAAACACCTCCGCGCCCGCCCGCAGGAGGCGGTTGACGAGCAGGAAACTGTCGTTCGCCCCCGCCGGAATGATCCAGCCGTGAGGCGCGGCGGGCAGCGCGGAGGACGGCGGCGTCTGCAATTCGCCGTAGGGCACGCGGACGAATGGCCCGTCGAACCCCTCCAGCACGCGCTCGAACTGCACGCCCATTTCGAAGGCGAGCGTCCAACCCGCCGAGTCGTAGGGCGGCGTAGGCGGCGCGCCTTCGTAGGCGAAATCGTTCGGGTGATCCTGCGGCTCGAACATGTCCAGCACGTGCGGACGAAACGCCTGCGCGGTCTTCACCACGTAGGAGCCGGCGGGAAAGTTTTTCCCCGCCACGGAAAAATCCGCCGTCGCGCGGTCCACCGCGACACCGACCTTGAGGAGCGCGTTCACGAACTTCACCGCCGTCGCGAAGTCCGGCTGCGCCGCCGTGATCACGTAGCCGCGCGGATCACGGAGCTCGGGTTTGCGGAGCGCGGGCTCGAAATACTTCGTCGGGATGCGGCGGTTCGCGGCGCGCCCCGGGGAGCCGGCGCGGATGACCTCGTCGGCGTCGGCTTCGGCGGCGCGCGCGACCGGCGGGTAGTCCTTCGCGTGGGCCGCCTTCATCGCCTCGATGCGCGAGGGATAGTTCGTCCACGAATCGCGGCTGCCCCGCTCGATGGAGTTCTTGCCCATGCGCCAGATGCCGAAGAGCAACGCATCCCGCTGCCGCGCCGCGTAGTCGAGCACCGCGTAGTTGAGCGAGACCGAGTAGGC
>JBEANZ010000500.1:0-5176 GCA_041165185.1 Verrucomicrobiota bacterium
CGATCGATTTCGTCGTCACCGATCAGGGCGTCCCCACGCGAATCACCGTCGTCACGCAGACCCACCCGGCCTTCGGTCGGGCCGCCAGCGTGGCGGTCGCGAAGTGGCGGTTCAGCCCGGCGGTGAAGGACGGCCGCTCGGTCAACGCGTCCCTGCGCGTCCCGGTGATTTTCCAACTCGAAGAGACCGGTCTGAAGAAGCCGGTTTTCGACAAACTCCCCCTGCCCCCGATCCCAAGCGGCCCCGGCGAGCCCGCCCGGCCACCGCGCTGACGGCGCAGTCCTCGGCGCCGCGCCGTAACGCTGGTGCCGAAGTCTCGCCGCCCTCCGGCGCGCGCACCTATTTTCCCTTGCGCGTGTAGGTGACGCGCAACGGCAGCGATAGCTCGACGCTGCGCTCCTCCACCTGTTGCGCCTGCACCGGATCATCGACGCCGGAAATCACCAGCTCGACCTCCTGGCCGAGCGCTTGGGCGGTGGTGTCGAGGTAGGCCCGGATTTTTTTCAGTAACTCCGGCCGATATTTTTCCGCGTCCGCCAAGCCGAGCCGGGCCTCGCCCAGCCGCATCGTCACGCCTTTCGCGCGCGGCACCTTGTTGAGCAGTTGCCGCGCGGACCGCACGATGCCGACCAAGTCGCTCTTGTCCGTGAGGTCGGCGAGCAGGAGGAGGTTGGTCTTGATCTCCAGCTCCGGATTTCCGGCGTAACTCGACAACGAGGAAAATTTTCCCGGTGCCGCGCCGAGCACGACCGCCTGCCGCGTCTGGACCCGCAACCCGCTCTTGGGCGCGTTCGCCTCCAACCACCGGTGCGCCGCCTCAAGATCGCGCAGTCGGTTTTCCCATTCGTCGTCGCTGGATTGCAGCGAGATCTCGAACGCGAGCACCTCCGCCGGCAAGGTCAGGGCCACCACGTTTTTCCGCACGAAGGGTCCGGCAAGAACCATCGATCCGGAACCAGAAGCGAAAATTTTCGGCCCGCCCCCGGCGAGCCCAAGCATCAACGCAACCATGATTCCCCCGCGCAGCCCCCGAACCCCGTTCAAGTTCGTCAAGTTCATGCGGATCACGGGGAGCCAATTCGGTTGGCCGGTCAACGTGGATTCGCCCCGCCTCGCGTCCCGTCGCGGTTCAACCGGATTCTCCATCCCGTCCCGCACTCCAATTTCAACCTACAGTTTTCCGCCTTCCGCCTTCCGCCTTTCCCGCCCCTCACCCCTCGCTCCGCAGCGTCTGCAACAGCGCCTGAATGTAGCCGAAGCAGAACGCGAACGCCTTCTGCTTCGTCGGATCGCCCGCGATGGTCGGCACGTGGTCCGGCATGATCATCCCGTCGTAGCCCACCTCGCGATAGGTCCGCAGCGCGCGTGGCATGTCCACGTCGCCGTCGTCGGGAAACGTCTCGGCAAATTTCAGGAAACCGCCCCGGATATTGCGGAAGTGGACGTTGAAGATTTTCCGCCGCCCGCCGAATTCCCGGATCACGTCGTAGATTTCCTCGCCCGGTTTTTTCAACATCTCCGCCACCGTGCCCTGGCAGAAATTCAGCCCGTGATACGCGCTCTCCTGCATCCCCACGAACCGCCGCAGCCCCGCCGGCGAGCCGAGCACCGTCTCCACGCCGCGCCAGCCCTTGCCCGGCGGCATCGCCGGGTCCTGCGGATGACACGCGATCCTCACCTTCGCCTCCTCGGCCACGGGCACCACGCGTTTCAAAAAATACCCGATGCGATCCCAGTAAATCTCCTCGGTGATCCGCCCCGCCTCGGGATACGGCGGCTCGTCCTTCGCCGCCGCGTAGTCAAACGTGCTCATCATCGCCCCGCCGCGCCCCGCCGTCGGCGCCGTGCGCACGACGCCGATAAACGTGAGGTTGTATTTCACCATCGGGATGCCCGCCTTGCCCGCGTTGCGAATCATCGTGCAAAGATCCTCGATCGCCCGATCGCGCGCCGGGTCCTTCGCGAGGAGAATTTCCGGCATCTCGGCCCGCGTGATGTTGCTCGACGGCAACGGCAACGGCACCGCATCGAGCCGCACGCCAAACGACTCCACGTGCTTCCGCAATCGCGTGAGCGCATCGACGGTCCAGTTTTTCTCGACGTCGCGCGAGAGATGCCCGCTGCAAATATGCGTGACCCCAAACGCCGCCAACGCCTGCAACGTCGGCTCCGAGTGGTCGTGCTGATGCCCGGCCTTCATGAGCACGGGGGGCTTCGCGCCGCCCGCGGATGAAGCCGACGATGCCGCACCTGCGGGCGATGCCGAAGGCGAAGCGGCCTTGGCCGCCGACGCCTCCGCCGCGCGAACCGCCGCGCCGCCGAGTCCGGCAACCGCCGCGCCGGTCGCGGCGCGGGCGAGAAAATCACGACGGTTCAAACGAGTGCGGGGTTGGCTCATGGGGTTGGCTAAACGCTGCGGCGACAGAGCGGCTTGGCGAGGCGATTGTGCCGCGTAGTGACTGAACGCGACATCGGTTCTGTCGCCACAGTCGTGAAAGGAAGGGATGACAGCTCCCGTTTGGATTCCGGCTGAAGCTGGGTCGGCGAACACGAAGAACCTCTGCGCCCAGGGAGCGCTTTTCTCGGGGAGCGCCCGCGTCCCGCGGGCTGTCCTCGGCGTCCCGCCGAGGACTTCCGAGGATTCGCCAAGACGCCGAAACCGACCCGTGGGACGCGTGCGCTCCCCGGGAATTTCCACGAGCGCTTCAACCCATCTCCCTTCCACCGCCCACCCCAAGGGCGAATCTCCCTCCCCGCCACCGCGCCGCCCGTCCGCCCGCCCGCCCGCCTGCCAAGTCAAGGCGCCGCCCAAATCCGCCCAGAACCCGCGCAGTAAATCCGCCCATCTGCGGCTCCCTGAATCTGCGGGAAAACTCCGTCCCCCTCGACGCCCGTCCCGCGCGCGAATCCGCGCCACCATCCACGGAAGAAAAATCCCGCAGATTCAGGAAACCACAGAGCCCGAGCAGCCCGCCGGAAACATTGAACCACCAATCTTCACTCATCTCCGCCAAGCACCCGCACCGCGTCCCGCTGCCTCCACCCCCGCGCCCCGCCGATTAGGCGAGGCACGCACGCACCCGACCGCCGCCCCGCGCCTCCGAAAATTAGCGAAGATTAGCGTTCCACCCGGTTCGTGTTTTCCCAGTTCCCGTTCCCACCACTCGCCTCGCCCGTCGCTCCACGCACTTCGCCCATCGCTCCACACCTCCGCACGTCCCTCTCCTCGCACCACCCTCGCTGCCTTCCGAATCCCCTACCCCACGCCCGCCGCCGCCCGCAACCGATCCACTACCTCCGCGTTGCGCTCGCTTTCCTCCAGCCCAAACGCCGGCGCACGCCCCGCCAAAATCGCCCCCGCGAAATCCTCCACCTCCGCCCGATAGCGATCGCTCGCCGCCACCGGAATTTCCCGCCGCTCCTCACCGCACGTCAGCACCAGTGCCCCCGGCGGATCGAAAAACGGGTCCGCGATTTCGAGCACGCCCTGCGTGCCGACGATCTCCGCGACGATCCGTTTCTGCGCGTTGAACCCGCAGTGCAACGACGCGATCAGCCCGCCCGGATATTTGAGCAGCGCCGAAAACATCACGTCCACCCCGCCCACGCGTTCGCACTGCGCCACGACCTCGCTCGGCCGCGCCGTCCCCGTCGCGCTTCCCGCGTCCCCGGCGCTTCGTCCACTTCCCGCGCTCACCCCGCCCTTCATCTCCGCCGCGAGGTCCGCGATCATCCCCGCAAAATTCACCGGATAAACGCCCACATCGTAGAGCGCGCCTCCGCCCAGCTCGGGCTTCAACTTGATCGACGCCGGGTTCGTGAGCTGAAACCGGAAGCTCGCGTGCACAAACTTGATCTCGCCCAGCGTCCCCGAACGCACGACCTCCGCCACCCGCCGCGTGCGCTCCGTGTAGCGATACATGAACGCCTCCATGAGCCGCACGCCGTTCGCCGCGCACGCCGCGCGCATCTCGCGCACCTCGGCCGCCGTGAGCCCGAGCGGTTTTTCGCACAGCACGTGTTTGCCCTGCTCCGCCGCGCGGATGGTCCACTCGCGGTGCTGCGAGTTGGGCAGCGGGATGTAAACCGCCTCGACCTCCGCATCGCGCAGCAACGCGTCGTAGCCGACATGCGTCCGCGCCAGCATCGGGTAACGCGCCGTCGCCTCCGCGAGCTTGGCCGCGTCGCGCGAGGCGAGCGCGTGGAGCGTGGAATTCTCCGCGCGCAAAATCGCCGGCATGACCGATTCGCGCGCGATGCGCGCGTAGCCGAGGATGCCCCAGCGGATTTTGCGGACGGGAAAACTCATGCGCGCACCGTGCTCGGAATTTTCCGCGTCCGCATTCTTTTTCGCGCGCACTGCGCCCTTGCCGCACGCCGCGCCGCGCGCCATTGCAACGCACCGTGCCCCCGCCCCGCGTGTTTTTCCTCTCACGGCACCTGCCGCGCGCCCTCCTCCCCCGCCTGCTCGCGCTCGGCCTACCCCTCGCGTCTCCCGCGCTCCCGCTCGCGCGCGCCGCGGATCGCGTCGAGTTCAACCGCGACATCCGCCCCATCCTCTCCGAAAACTGCTTCCAGTGCCACGGTCAGGACCCGGCCCGCCGCGAGGCCAAGCTCCGCCTCGACGACCGCGCCAGCGCCACGCGCGACCGCGCTGGTTTCGCGCCGATCGTCCCCGGCCAGCCCGACGCCAGCGACGTCATCCTCCGCCTGCTCTCGACCGACGACGACGACCGCATGCCGCCGCTGAAGGCCAACAAGCACGTCACCCCCGCGCAAATCGCGCTCCTCCGCCGCTGGATCGCCGAAGGCGCGGAGTATCAACCGCACTGGGCGTTTCTCCCGCCGCGCCGCGCGCCGCTCCCCGCCGTGCGCGACGCGCAGTGGCCGCGCGCGCCGCTCGATCGGTTCGTGCTCGCCAAACTCGAAGCCGAAAAACTCGCCCCCGCCCCCGCCGCGCCGCCCGCGACCTGGCTCCGCCGCGCGAGCTTCGATCTCACCGGCTTGCCGCCGACGCCCGCCGAGCTGGATCGGTTTTCGGCCGAGGCGGCGGCGCGCGGCGAGGCGGCGTTTCGCGACGCCGCCGATCGCCTGCTCGCTTCGCCCCATTTCGGCGAGCGCCTCGCCATCGACTGGCTCGACGTCGCGCGCTACGCCGACACCCACGGTTTCAACA
>JBEANZ010000501.1:0-16154 GCA_041165185.1 Verrucomicrobiota bacterium
CAAAAACCCAACATGCGCAGTTGGCGGTAAGGAGTCTGGCGCGAACCGGGCCTACACGAACTCAAGGACGCGTGATGGAGCCGAAACGGCAGCGAGTCGGCGCATAGGCGCACCAACGAGGTCAACCTCCACATCGGGCGAACTCCACATTGAGTGCGAACTCCTACGCGCTCAACGCGAGAAACGGGCCTTTTTTTGGGCGGAGGTCTTGGCATTAGGGCCGCGCGCCTGTCCGTCACCCGTGATTTCGGAGCGCAACGCACGCACTCCATCTGGACCTCCCGCGCAAGAGCAACTTCGCGACACCCCCGCTCGCGTCGGCACCCGCCTATCGCGACGGGCACCTCGATAAGCTCCGTTACCAGAGTTCGGCCGAAAACCCACCGCTCCTCCAACTCACCTTTTGTTTCGCGCCCCAATGCCTCCCGTCATATACCCTCCAAAATCAGGGGCTATGCGCGCGGAAGACCGCCGCCGCGTTTTGGCCGCCAAAGCCGAGGTTGTTACTCAACACCGTGCGCACCGGTGCGGCGCGGGCGACGTTGGGCACGTAGTCGAGATCGCAGTCCGGGTCCGGTTCCTCGAGATTGATGGTTGGCGGGATCAGGCCGGTTTGGATCGTTTTGACGGCAATGACGGACTCGATGCCGCCGGCGGCGCCGAGGAGATGGCCGGTCATCGATTTGGTCGAGCTGATGGCCACCGTGCGCGCGTGGGCGCCGAAAACGCGCTTGATGGCGAGGGTCTCGAACTTGTCATTATAGGGCGTGCTCGTGCCGTGGGCGTTGATATAATCGACCTGCGCGGGGAGCACGCCAGCGCTGGCGAGCGCGCGCTTCATCGCCATCGAAAGACCCTTCCCCTCGGGATCGGGCTGGGTGATGTGGTAGGCGTCGCAGGTGGCGGCATAGCCGGCGAGTTCGCAGTAGATTCTCGCGCCGCGCGCCGTGGCATGCTCGAGCGATTCGAGGACGAGCACGCCGGAACCTTCGCCCATGATGAAGCCGTCGCGGCCTTTGTCGAAGGGCCGACACGCGCGCTGCGGTTCGTCGTTGCGCGTGCTCATCGCCTTCATCGACGAAAAACTCGCGTAGGCAAACGGCGTAATCGCGGCCTCGCTGCCGCCGGCGACCATGACGTCGGCATCGCCGCGCCGGATCATGTGCGCGGCTTCGCCGAGGGCGTGCGTGCCGGTGGCGCACGCCGAGACGACGCCAAAATTCGGCCCGCGCGCGCCGAGTTCGATGGCGACGAGGCCGGAGCAGATGTTGCCGATGAGCGCAGGGATCGTGAAGGGGGAGACCTTGCGGGGGCCGCGTTCGGCGAGGACTTTCAATTGCGACTCGTAGGTCCACATGCCGCCGACGCCCGAGCCGATCATAACGCCGACGCGGTCGCCGTCCTCACGGGCCATGTCGAGGCCCGCGTCCCGCACGGCCTGTTTGGCGGCGACGACGCCAAAGTGGGTGTAGCGGTCGTTGCGGCGGGCCTCCTTCGGATCCATGTGGTCTGAGGCTTCCCAGTCGCGCACCTCGGCCCCGATCTGGCTGGCGTGGTTAACGGGATCAAAAAGCGTCACGCGGTGGATGCCGCAGCGGCCCGCCACCAGGCTGGCCCAAAACGTGTCGACGTCGTGTCCGAGCGAGGCGATGGCACCAAGGCCGGTCACGACAACACGACGGGAGGGGGAGGCGGTTTCCATGTGGGCGCGGAGCGGACGCCGGATTCAGACGACAAAAAAGCGCCCCGCCAGATCATTCTCCGGCGGGGCGCCCAAAAGATTTCCCAAACGCGGACTCAGGCCGCGCCGGCCTTGGCCTTGATATATTCGATCACTTGGCCGACGGTCTGGAGTTTCTCGGCGTCGGACTCGGGAATCTCGCCTTTGATTTCGTCCTTAAACTCCTCCTCGAACGCCATGATCAGCTCGACGGTGTCGAGCGAATCGGCGCCGAGATCGTCGAGGAAAGAGGCGGTCGGCGTGATTTGCTCTTCGTTCACGTTGAGCTGGTTCACGATGATCTCTTTGACGCGCTGTTCGATTGTTTTTTGGTCAGCCATGGGAGTGGAAATTCTAAAAGTTGCGGATGGCGCGGAGGGTTTACATCGCCATGCCGCCGTCAACGGTAAAAACCTGTCCGGTGATGTAGCCCGCCTGATCGGAGCAGAGATACGCGGTCATGTGCGCGATGTCGGCGGCTTCGCCGAAACGCTTGAGCGGGACGGCCTCGAGGATTTTCGCGGAGGCCTCGGGATTGTTCACGAAGTCGGTCGTCATGTCCGTCTTGATGAAGCCGGGCGCGACGGCGTTGACGGTCACGCTGCGGCCGGCGAACTCGCGCGCGAGCGTCTTCGTGAGCCCGATCATGCCAGCCTTGGCGGCGGAGTAGTTGGCCTGGCCGGCGTTGCCCATGATGCCGCTGACGGAGGCGATGTTGACGATGCGGCCCCAGCGCGCGCGCGTCATGGGACGGCCGATGAGCTTACAGAAATGGAAACAGCTCGTGAGGTTCGTGGAGAGCACGTCGTGCCAATCGGCGTCGCTCATGCGGAAGAGCAGGCCGTCGCGCGTGATGCCGGCGTTGTTCACGAGGATGTCGATGGCGGGGAATTCCTTGAGCAACTCCTCCGACGCTTTCGCGATGGCCGCGCCATCGGCGACGTCGACGGCGAGGGCCTTGGCCCTGCCACCGGCCGCGGTGATCGCGGCGGCGACGGCGCCGCAGGAGTCGGCAGATTTGGAGACGCAGATGACGGTCACGCCGTGGCGCGCGAGGGTCTCGGCGATGGCCTTGCCGATGCCGCGGCCGGCGCCGGTGACAAGGGCGGTGCGATTGGTAAACGTAAGCATGAGGGGAAAAAAGTAGCGGGTAGCGAGTAGCCGGTAGCGAGTAGAAAAACCGGTCGCCGCGCGCGAGATGCTCGCTACTGGCACCCGCCACTCGCTGCTGCTGTCAGTAGACGTCGCGCTGGTAGCGGCCGTCTTTCTTGAGCTGTTTCACGAAGTCCACCGCCTGCGGCGGGGTGAAGCCGCCGTGCTGCGCGATGATCTCGTGGAGTGCGGCGTCGACGTCCTTGGCCATGCGTTTCGCGTCGCCGCACACGTAGAAATGCGCGCCGCGTTGCAGCCACGCCCAGAGCTCGGCCGCGTGTTCGCGCATGCGATCCTGAACGTAGATTTTCTGCGGTTGGTCGCGGGAGAACGCCACGTCGAGCCGCGTGAGCCGGCCGGCCGCGAGGTGTTCGCGCCACTCCTCTTCGTAGAGGAAATCCGTCGCGCCGTGCTGGTCGCCGAAGAAGAGCCAGTTGCGCCCCGTCGCGCCCGCCGCCGCGCGGTCCTGCACAAACGCGCGGAACGGCGCGACGCCCGTGCCGGGCCCGACCATGATGCAGTCGGCCGCGCCGTTTTCCGGCGGGCCGAAGTGCGAGTGCGAGACGAACACCGGCACGCTCCCCTCCCCCGCCGCGCCGAGCGGCGCGCGGTCAGCGAGAAACGTCGAGCACACCCCGACGCGCTCGCGGGCGTTGGTCGTGTAGCGCACGACCGCGACGGTGAGATGCACGTCGTCCGGGTGGGCGCGCGGCGACGACGCGATCGAGTAGAGGCGTGGGTTGAGTTTACGGAGCAGGTCGACGAACTCCTGCGGCGCGATGCGCGCGCCGGGAAATTCCGCGAGCAGATCGACGAACTCGCGCTCCTCGAGAAACGCCGTGAGCGCCTCCTTCGCCTCGGAGGCGAGCAGTGCGGCGAGCCGCGTGCGCTCGGCGGCGGCGGTGGTTTTCGCAGCGAGGAGTTCGAGCGCGCGGCGCGTGGGCTTCGCGAGGGAGAGGCGATCCGTCAGTGCCTCGCGCAGCGCGATCGGCGTGGCGAGCTTGAGCATCGCGGGCGAAACGGGTTCGTCGCCGGTCGCGCCGAGGCGGGACAATATTTCCGCGACCTCCGTCGGGCGGTTGCGCGGGAAAACCCCGAGCGAATCCCCCGCCGCGTAGCGCAGCCCGCTGCCGCGCAAATCGACGATGAAGTGGCGCGTCTCCTTCGCGGAACCGGGTTTGTTGAGCAACCGGTTCTCCGCGAGTGTCGCCCCAAACGGACGATCTTTGTCGAACAGCTCGGGCACAGCGGCGGGGTTGGCGGGGTCGGACATGGACCGAAGAAAAAGGCCGAAAGACTGAGCGACGGGAAGGCAGAACTTCGCGCCGGCGCGGGATTGGGATTGTTTCAGCCCCCTGCGCCCCCACCTTCACGGCCACACTTCATGGAACCCATCCGCCTGCAAAAATTTCTCGCCGAGGCCGGCGTCTGTTCCCGGCGCTCCGCCGAGGCGCTCATTGCGCAGCACCACGTATGGGTCAACGGCACCGTCGCCATCCTCGGGCAAAAAATCACGCCGGGCGTCGATAAAGTCACCGTCGACGGCAAACCCATCCGCACCGCCCCGCAGCCCCGCCTCACCGTCGCCGTGCACAAGCCGCGCGGCCTCGTGTGCTCCAACGACGACCCCCACCACGCCGCGACGGTCTTCGAGCTGTTGCCACGCGAGTTCGCGAAATTCCGTTTTTTTTGCGCCGGCCGGCTCGACCTCGACAGCGAGGGCCTCGTCATCCTCACCACCGACGGCGACCTCGCTCATCGGCTCATGCATCCGTCCAACGTCGTCGTGAAGCGCTACCACGTCACGCTCGCCCGGGCGTTTCCCGCGAGCCGCCTCGCGCAACTCGTGCGCGGCGTCGTCCTCGAGGGCGAGCGCCTTAAGGTCGAACGCGCCGCGCTGCTCAACGCCTCCACCGACGCCACCGGGACCGACCTCGACGTGCACATGCACCACGGCAAGAAACGCGAAATCCGCCTCCTTTTCACCACGCTCGGCTTCGAGGTGAAGCGCCTCCGCCGCTACCAAATCGGCGCGCTCCAGTTGAAGGGAATCCCGTTGCGCGCCGGAAAAGTCCTTTCTAGCAAATCCATCGAACTCCTCTTCCGTAAGCCGCCCACGCCGCGCGCCTTCTACGAGGCCTCCGCCACCAGTCTGGCCAGAAACCGCTTGCCCACTCCGCATGAAAACTAAGCTCCCGCTGCTCGCCGTCGCCCTGCTCGCCGCCCGCGCGCTCACCTCGGCCACGCCGCTCGCCGCCCCGGCTGCGGTCCACACCAAACCCGACGACACCTCTCCCGCCCTCACCTACCTCAAGGCCGGCACCGAGCCCGTCGCCGCGCCCGATACCCTTGGCACCACGCCCGCCGGCTGGATGGCCATCGAGCTGCCGGGACCGTTTGACGGCTACGTGCAAAACAAAGACCTCACCAAGAGCCTCGACGTCACCCCCGGCGCCCCGATCCACCTCGGGCCCAAGGTCGACTCCGGCGTCCTCACGCTCAGCGAAAAGGGCGACAAGACCGTCGTCACCGGCATCCTCGGCAAGTGGACGCAAATCCGCCTCGAGCGAAAACTCATCGCCTACGTCAACATCGGCGTCGCTCCCGGCTACCTCCCGCCGATCGCCACCGCGCCCGCCGGCCAGACCGCCGCGCCCAGCCGCAACGACAACGCCTTCTCCGCCGCGCCCGTCGCCCCCATCGCCTACGCCACCGGCGACGGCGGCCGCCCCGGCCAACCCGTCAGCCTCGCCGACAACACCGCCGCCCTCCCCCGCCAGTTCGTCGGGAAATTTGTGACCACCCGCAGCGCGTTTCGGCCGCGCCGGCCGTTTGATTGGGCGCTCAACGACAGCGCCGGCAAACGCTACGCCTACCTCGACACCTCGAAACTCCTCCTCACCGAGCAGATCGAAAAATACGCCGACCACGACGTCGTCGTCTTCGGCACCGCGCGCGCGAGCACCGACGGCAAGGACATCGTCATCGTGATCGATACGCTGCAGCTGAAGTAGTGGGTCGCGAGTAGCGGGTAGCGAGCATCACGCATCGATCGTGGTGCAGTGGCTCGCCCGCTGCTCCGTTTTTCCTACGCACCACTCGCTACCCGCTACTCGCTACTTCCGCCCCATGGACCTCATCGACGGAAACCTCATCGCCGCCGCGCTCATCGCCGAACTGAAGGCCGACGTCGCGACCCTCCCCGGCCGCAAACCCTGCCTCGCCCTCGTCCGCGTCGGCGACGATCCCGCGTCGGTTTCCTACGTGCGAAAAAAGGAAAAAACCGCCGCCGAGATCGGCGTCACGAGCCGCGTCATCCTCCCGCCGATCACGATCACGCAGGCGGAATTGTTCGCGCTCATCGATTCGCTCAACGCCGACCCCACCGTCGACGGCATCCTCGTGCAGTCGCCGTTGCCGAAGCACATCGACGAGGTCGCGACCTTCCGCCGCGTCGCGCCCGAGAAGGACGTCGACGGCTTCCATACGATCAACCTCGGGAAAGTCGCGCAGGAAGACCCCACCGGCTTCGTCGCCTGCACGCCCGCCGGCATCATGGAACTGCTCGCGCGCAGCGGCGTGGATCTGAAAGGCAAACACGTCGTCGTCCTCGGCCGCTCCCTCATCGTCGGCAAACCGATCGCTTTGCTCGCGCTTCAGAAAAAATCCGGCGCCAACGCCACCGTCACCATCTGCCACTCCGCGACAACCAACCTCCCCGCGATCACGCGCCAGGCCGATGTGCTCATCGCCGCGATCGGCCGCGCGGAGTTTGTCACCGCCGACATGGTAAAACCCGGCGCCGTCGTGATCGACGTCGGCATCAACCGCGTCGCCGACGCCACGAAGAAAACCGGCTACCGTCTCACCGGCGACGTGCATTTCCCGAGCGTCGCCCCTCTGTGCGCGAAAATCACGCCCGTGCCCGGCGGCGTGGGCCCGATGACCGTGGCGATGCTGATGCAGAACACCGTCAAGGCGTGCCGCCTGCGCGCCGCGCCGTAGCTTGCGCTCGCGCGCCCGGCGCATCTAGCTGCCCTCCCCCATCAATGGCCGCCCCCACCATCCTCGTCGTCGACGATCAGCCGATCAACGTCCAGTTGTTGAAACGCAAATTGGAGAAGGAAGGCCTCCGCGTCGCCGTCGCCTACAGCGGCCTCGAGGCCCTCGGCCACGTCGCCCGCCAGCGCCCCGACCTCATCCTCCTCGACGTGATGATGCCCGACATGGACGGCATCGAGGTCTGTCAACGCCTCCAGGCCGACGAGGCGACGCGCGGCATCCCCGTGATTTTCATCACCGCGCGCACCGGCAAGGAGGCCAAGATCGAGGGCCTCGGCGTCGGCGCCGTCGACTACATCACCAAGCCCATCGACCTCGACGAAACCTACGCCCGCGTGCAGACGCAGCTCCGCTTCGTCGCGATCAACCGCCAGCTCGTCGACCTCACGCGCCGCCTCGAGGAATCCCGCCGCGCCGCCACCATCGGCGCGGTCACGCAAGGCATCGCGCACAATCTCAACAACCTCCTCGGCGTCGTCATCGGTTACCTCGACCTTGTGAAGGCCTACTACGACAAGCCCGAGCAGGTGAAAAAAAACGCGCAGCACGTCGAGGACGCCGTGCAGCGCATCGTCGCGATCATCAAGCAGCTCGGCACCCTCGTTGTGAAATCGCGCCCGCCGCTCGTGAAAGCCGGCGTGCAGAAACTCCTCGAAGGCGGCATCGACCGGTTCCACGCCGATCACCGCCTCACCGCGCCCGTCACCATCGACAACCCGCTCGGCGATCTCGCCATCGAGACCAACTTTGAAATTTTCGAGGACGTCCTCTCGAAGGTCCTCATCAACGCCTGGGAGGCCTACGACAACAAGCCCACCGACCCGCGCCCGATCACGATCCGCGTCAGCCAAATCGAAAAACCGGAGGAAGGAAAACTCGTCGAGTTTCGCGTGATCGACCACGGCCGCGGCATCGACGACGAAATCCGCGACAAGATGTTCGAGCCGTTTGTCAGCACGAAGAACACCGTCGGCGTCGGCATGGGCATGACCGTCGCGCGCCACGCGCTGCGCAACATGGGCGGCGAGGTCACACTCGGCGACAACCCCGGCGGCGGCGCCATCGCCCTGCTGACGCATCCCGTCGAGCGCCGCATCAAGAAACCCACCCATGTCTAGCATCGCGTTTCTCGGCGCCGGCAACATGGCCGCCGCCATGGTCGACGGCCTGATCGCGGCCGGCACGCCGCCAGCGGAGCTGGTGTGTTTCAGCGCCTCCGGCAGAACGGCCGCCGCGCTCGCCGCGCGCACCGGAATCACACGCGCGCAATCGCTCGACGAATTGTGCGCGGGCGCCCGCGCGCTCGTCGTCGCGTTCAAGCCGCAGCATCTCGCGACAGTCGACGCGCGCCTCGGCGAGCTCACCGCCGGCACGCTGATCGTGTCGGTGCTGGCGGGGAAAAAACTCCCGGCGCTGGCGCGCGCGTTTCCCCGCGCCCGCGCAATTGTGCGCACGATGCCCAACACCCCCTCCTCGATCGGCGCCGGGATCACCGGCTGGTCCGCGGGCGTGCCGCTCGCGGCGACGGATGCCGCGCTCGTCGCGAAACTGCTCGGCGCGCTGGGGCGCGCGGTGGAAATCCCCGAGGCCCAGATGGACGCCCTCACCGCGGTGAGCGGCTGCGGACCGGCGTATGTCTTTGAATTTGCCGCCGCGCTCCGCGACGCCGGTGTCGCCGCCGGGCTCGCTCCCGAGGTCGCGCAACAACTGACCGTCGAAACCCTCCTCGGCGCCGCGCGCCTGCTCGCCCGAAAACAGATCGAGCCGGAGAAACTGCGCGACGCCGTGACGTCCCCGAACGGCGTGACGTTCGCCGGACTCCAACGGATGGCGGCCCGTGATTTTCGCGGCCTCGTGCGCGAGACCGTGCTGACCGCGAAGGCGCGCTCGGAGGAACTCTCGAAGGACGCGTAGGGCTCGCGCGGTGTCGGGGATGTAGCGGCGGGCTTCCCTGCCCCGCCGGCTTGAGGCGCGGCGTCGGATTTCGGCGGGCAGGGACGCCCGCCGCTACGCTCGTCGGAGCACGCGGAATCGGGTTTGGGAAATTAACGTCGATTAGCGCGCGGCGACGGTTTCAATTTTCGCCATGGGTCATCTTGAAGGTCGCATCCTCGTCACCGGCGGCGCCGGCTTCATCGGCAGCGCGCTCGTGTGGGCGCTCAACCGGCGCGGGCTCACGGACATCGTCGTCGCGGATTTCCTCAACCCCGCCGCGCGCTGGCGCGGGACCGTGCCGCTCACGCATAACGCGCCGGAGAAGGAGAAAAACCTGACGGCACTGAAGTATGCGGACTTCGTGGAAGCGGATGTTTTTCGCGCGCGGCTCGCGGCGGGTCCGGGCGCGTTCGGAACATTTTCCACCGTCTTTCACCTCGGCGCCAACTCCTCCACGACGGAGAAAAACGCAGCGTATCTTCGCGACATCAATTTCGACTACACGCGCGAGCTCGCCGCGTGGTCGCTCGCGCGGGGCGCGCGCTTCATCTACGCCTCGTCGGCGGCGACCTACGGCGACGGCTCCGCCGGCATGGACGACCGCGATCCGGATTTCGCGCGGCTGCGGCCGCTCAACCTCTACGGCCAGTCGAAGCAGGACTTCGACGTGTTTGCGCAGCGCGAAGGCTGGCTCGACCGGATGGTGGGCGTGAAATATTTCAACGTTTTCGGCCCGAACGAGGACCACAAGGGCGATATGCGTTCGCTCGTGAACAAGGCCTACCAGCAGATCCTCACGACCGGGCGCGTGCAGTTGTTCAAGAGCCACAAGCCCGAATACAGGGACGGCGAGCAGATGCGCGATTTTCTCTACGTGAAGGACGCGGTCGAGATGACGCTCCACTTCGCCGAGCACGCGACGGGCGCGACGGCCGGCGGGCTCTACAATCTCGGGAGCGGCGAGGCCAACACGTGGCTGACGCTGACGCGCGCCATCTTCGCCGCGCTCGGCCGCGAACCCCAGATCGAGTTCGTGGAGATGCCGGAGGTGCTGCGGGGGAAATACCAATATTTCACGCGCGCCGATGTCGGCAAACTCCGCACGACGGGCTACGTGCGGCCGATGACGCCGCTCGCCGAAGCGGTGCGCGACTACGTGCGGAACTACCTCGTGCCGGCGGCAAAGCTCGGGGCGTGAGGCCGAGTTTGGCCCCGAATAATTACTGCCTCGGAGACGGCGCCAGCGGCTCGATGGCGGTCACGTGAAGGAGGTTGATCGTGGCGCTCGAATAGTCGTCAAACTCGACGAACACCCGGCGCGACAACCGCGTGATCGTAAGGTGATCGGTGGTCGGGACCGGGTAGGACTTGCCGCTCGACATGACGATGGCGAAGGGCGCAAACGGCGCTTCGTTCAGTCTCCGTTGCAATTCGGCCAACCTGACGGTGACGGGATTGAATTCGGGAGTCACGGCTACGGAGCGTGAAGGGCGCTCGCGGGATGCCAAATCTGCGTTGCGCGCGGCGGTCGGCGCACGAGCTTCTCACGTCCCTTCTCACGTTCCCCAACGTTGCGTGGGCAGGGCGGTGGTTCTTGGCCGAAACTGGCGTGCCCGCCGATCCGGATCGGCGCCACTCCTGCCGCCGTCATCGCGTTCGCAGGCGTGTGAGCTACGCGCGATCAGCGCACGGGTGGCCGAGATTTCTGAAAACACGAGGCGGGACGCCTCGTCCACGACTCGGGGGAGCTCGCCTTACGGGAGCTTCATCAGCTCCGCCTCCGTGAACGCGGTCGTGCCGCCGGGCTGCTTGTGGTCGCCTTCCTTGTCGTGGACGGCCGTCACTTGCGCCGTCGTGATCGGCGAGGCGTTGTTGCCCCAGTCCGAACGAATGTAGGTAAGGACGTGGGAGATTTTCTCGTCAGTCCAGTTGAAGCCGGAGCCAGGGACCTTGCCGAAGGCCGGCATCGGCACCACGCCGGGATAGTCCACGCCCTTGACCTTGATATGGCCGGTCAATCCGTAAAGGACGACGCGAATGAGCCGCTCTTCGGAACCCGTCACCCACTCGGAACCGGCGAGCGGCGGGTAAACGCCGGGGACGCCCTGACCGTTGGTTTGGTGGCAGGTGTTACAGGCGGCGTTGTTGTAGAGTTTCTTGCCGGCCTCGACGGGATCGACTTTCGCGACGGGGGCGCCGGCGGCGGGCGGCTCACCGTTTTCGTTGTAAACGCGAGGATCGAATTTGCCGGCGTAAATGCCGAGGTAGGTGCCGCCAAAAAAGATGAGGCCGCTGAAAAAGAAGAGGAGGTTGAGCGGCATCAGCCGGTAGTTGGCCCGGTCGTCGGCGGGCGGGCCGAGCAGGGCCTCGTGCGCGGCGAGCAGACTGGCGTCGCTGGCGGCGGCTTGAGGCAGGCGATTGTCGTCGGAGTGGGACGGGGCGCTCATTTTTTCGCCTCCTCTTTTTTCTTCGCGCCGTGGGCACCGTGCGCGCCGGGGGCGGGTGCGGGCGGTTTCGGGAGCGGGCGGGCCTCGGGAAACTCAAACGTCGTGTTCAAGCTGAGCAGATAGGCGACGAGCGTCTGCGCGCGTTCGGTCGGGACGATCTCGCGACCGGCGGCGGGCGCGAGTGAACCGGTGAGGCGGAGACGGGTGTCGGTCGGCTGGCCGACGATGGCGCGCTCGTCGAAGAGAAACTTGTAGGCCGGGTGCGTGGCCGTGCCGGCGTAGAGCAACTTGAACAAATCCTCGTCGTCCATCGGCGAGGGCTTGCGGCCAGCGAGGTTCGCAAGGTCGGGGCCGATCCGCGAAGCGCCGAGCTGCGGGCGGACTTGGAAGATGTAGTCGCGCGCGACGCTCTGGCGGTCGCCCCAGCCGCGGGCCTTGTCGGTGCCGAAGTCCGGGCGGCGCACCTGCTGCGTATGGCACGCGGCGCAGCCGAGGTCGGCGTAAACGAGCTGGCCGCGCGCGGCGAGACCGGCCGGGCGCGCGGGGAAACTCGCACTGTCACCGTCCGAGTAAAATGGCGCGAGTGATCCGAGTTGGCGGTGCGAGCCGAGGACGATACCGCCCCACGAAGCCGCGAGCGCGACGAAGAGACCGGTGAAAAAGACGAAGCCGTTTTTCATGACGCGGGCGCCTCCATCACGCCGGGCGCGCGGAACGGGCTGGCCGTCGGCGCGGATTCACCGCAGCAGCACGCGCAGACGCTGCGGAGGAAATTCACGGCAAGGAGCAGGTTACCGAAGAGCAGAAGCGCCTGCGCGGCGGTCGCGGCGAGCAGCCACGGGCGGGTGCGCGCGGAGATTTCGGCGAAGGAGGTCTTGGCCTCCGCGAGGGCGTGGCCCTGAATCCAGCCGGCCATCGCGAGGCTCCCGACGAGCACGAGCACGCCGCCAGTTGCGGCGAGTTTGTGCAGGCTGATCATCCCACCCGAAGCCCACGCGCGGCCGGTGAGCCGCGGCACCGCGAAATAGATCGAGCCGAAAAGCATCATTGAGAGACCGCCGGTGAACGCGAGCTGCTGCTGCGCAGTCGTGAAGTGCGTGAACTGCGTGATCTCAGCGAGGCTGCGGAAGGAGAAAAGCGCGTCGAGCACGCCGCCCGCGAGGTAGGCCGCGAGGCCGAACGCGGTGAATTTGAGCACGGCCCCCGACTGGAAAAACGCGCCGCGCAAATTGAGCCCGACGATCAGCGTGTGAAAGAGGAGCAACGAGCACGCCACGATGCCGAGGGTCGGGATCCACGCCGGCACCGGACCGCCGATGAGGTGGCGACCACCGGTCCACGCGCCGGTGAAAATCAGCGTCCAGAAGCCGAGGCCGGCGAAATCATACGAGGGCAACGTGCGGCCGGTGACCTTGGGGACGACGTAGTAGGCACCGGAGAGCGCGAGCGGCGCGAGCCAGAGCGTCCACGCGCCCTGCGCAAACCAGCCGGCGGCGACGGCCTGCATCGTGCCGCGCACGGGCGACCAGAAGAGCACCACCTGCGCGGCGGTGAAGAGCCACGGAAACAAGAACAGCGCGGCGACCGCATACCATTGCGAGGCGTAGGTGCCCGCCGTGCGCCGGCCGGTCCACGCGAGCACGCCGCCGACGCCGATGGCCGCGTAGGCGACGGCGAGCAGCGGTTGCACGTAGCGCGGGAGCTGGAGCAGGGAAAACGAGGTGGCGTCGCCCGTCGCGATGCCGATGCAGCCAACGGTGACGCCGAGATTCCAAAACGCCGTGCCGACCATCGTCCAATTGCCGGCGCGGAGCGCCTCGCCGCCGAGGCGGGCGAGCACCCAGAGCGCGACGCCGAGTCCGGCGTTGGCGAGCCAGCCGTAAACAAACGCCGTCTCGGCGAGCGCGACGGCGCGGCCGTGCGTGAGCACGGAACAGTCGGCGAGGAAGTCCGGCTTGATGAGCTGGATCGAGGTGACGAGCGAGAGCACGCCGGCGAGCACGAGCCACTTCAGCGCCGAGCCCAGCAACAGCAGGATCGGGCCGCGCGCGGCGGCGTCATGCGCGGTGACTTCGGGTTGGGACGAGACGGAGGACATCGCGGGCGTTATTTCTTCGCGCCGTATTTCTCGGCGGTGAGCTGCATCGCGCGCTCAATCGGGAGTTGGACGACGCCGGCATTCTTGTCGGCCCACGCGTAGGTGGCGGCCTGTTTCTGCTGGGCGGCGCGCAGCTCGTTGAGCGCGGCGCGGCGCGTGGCGGGTGTCGCTTTCCACGCGAGATCGGCGGGGAGGTTTTCGGCCTGAGAGTTTTGCGGGGCCGCGGTCGCCGGTTGGTAGAATCGGCAGACGACGAGCAGGAAAAGTCCGCACAGCGCGACGATGGCGAGCGTCGTCACCACCGAGACCGGGCGGGCGGAATGGTCGGCGGAATCACTCATGATGCGTGAGGCTCTCGCGAATGCGCGGGTCGCGGATCGGGATGAGCTTGGTGGTCGGGAAACTCTTCAGGTAGGCCCATACGCACACGCCACCGACGCCGACGACGGAGGTGAGAACCCAGAGCAGGTTGAGCGAGAGGAAGGGCAACGAGTCGCCGTGCGAATCCTTCAGGGCGGGGAGGATGTTGTAGCAGAGGTCGACCAGAATGACCGCGAGGATCCAGATAACGATACAGCGCACGCGGGAGTGGGTGACCTTGTTCTTGTAGGAAAGGAGAAAAAGGAACGGCACGAAGAAGTGGCCGAAGAGGATCACAAGGCCGACATACCACCATTGGTTGGTCGCGCCGTCGTGGTTCAACTCGCGGAGGTTATACCAGAAGGTTTCCTCGGGGACGTTGGCATTCCAGATCAGGAAATATTGGGAGAACGTCACGTAGGCCCAGAAGACCGTGAACGCGAAGACCAACATGCCCGCGCTGTGGAGGTGGTTGGTGTTGAGGATGCCCTTGAAGTCGCCGCGCGCCCAGAGCCAGAGCATGATGAGCACGGTGACGGAGAGCGCGCCGCGCATGCAGTTCGCAAAGAACCACACGCCATACATCGTGGAGAACCAGTGATATTCGAGGGACTTCACCCAGAAGATCGCGGCGAAGGTGAGCGAGAGCGCGGTGAGCGGGAGGCCGAAGGCGGCGTTGCGGCGGTTGGCGCGGGTCCACTTCGCGTCGCCGTCGCCATCCTGCGCGACGGAGGCTTTTTTCAACAGGGCCGAGAGTCCGACCCAAATCGCGAAGAACAGCACGGTCGCGCCGGTGAACATATTGAGGTTCAGGAAGCCGGATTTTTTCTGGTAAAGCACGTCGGAGCCGACGGTGCCGTGCGGGCCGACGGGGGCGTCGAGGTCCATCCACGGCCACTGGAAACCGGGCTTCACCCACGCCAAGATCAGGAGCGGCAGGAACAAGACGAAGAGCCACTTGAAGGCCGAGAGCCAGTGCTCCCACTGGCGGCGAATCACGACCGACCACGAGGCGTCGACGATGTGGTGAATCAACACCAGCAGCAGCATCCCGATCGAAATTGCGGTCCAGTAGGTGAGGCCGACGAGGTAGGACATCGCGACGCCGTGCTTGTCGGGCCCGAGGACCGCGCCGACGGCGGTGAGGCCGAGGCCGGCGGCGCCGACGAGCAGGGCTTTGGTCGCGGTGTTGGCGGTGGACGACTCGGGGGCGAGCGCCGCAGGTGCGGTGGCAGCGTGGGTGCTCATGGGAGGCCGAGCGTCTGGCGGGCGGCGGCGTCGGTCACGTCGGCGGCGGTGCCCTGTTGCGCACGCTGGAGGGCGCGCACGTAGGCGACCACGGCCCAACGCTCATCGGGCGTCAGTTTGTCGGCGTAGGAGAGCATATTCTTGCTCTGCGAGCCGTTCGTGATCGTGTGGAAGATTTCGCCCTCGGACATCTGGCGGAGGCGGTCGGTGTGGTAGTTCGCGTTGGCGATGGAGCCCATGCCATATTGCTTGGTGATGCCGTCGCCGAAGCCGGTCGTGCCGTGGCACACCGCGCAATAGATGCCATAACGCTCGCGCCCGCGCTCGATCAACTTGAGGTCAACGGGGAGCGCCGCCGGAAACCCGCGCGCAAACTGCCCGGCCGCATCCCGGCCGCGATTACGATGATCGTCTTCGCGCAGCATCCCGCGCATGACGGTGTGCTCAACCGGCTGGCGATCCGCGCGGCCGTCGGCGAAGAAGGCCGACTGCCCCTGCGCACGGACCTTCGGCTGGTGTTTCATCCCGGGGAACGCCCACTCGGGAAACACGTCCATCGGTGGCGAGGTGAACTTCGTCCCGCGCAGCCCGAGGATCGAGAAGAGCGCGACGCAGACGAAGAGGGTGGTGAGATAGACGTGGCGCATGGCTCAGGCTTCGAGCTCCTGGATGTTTTTGCCGCCGGCCTTCTCGAGCATTGCCTTGGTGTTCGCGAGGTTGAAGCGCGGATCTTCGGCCTCGATCACGATGAAAAACTGGTCGTCCATCCCGCGGCGGATGTGGTCGTATTTCAGCACCGGGTGGTAGTGACGCGGCAGGCCGTTGACCAAAAACATCCCGCCGATCGTCGCGAAGGCGGTGAACAGGATCGTCAGCTCGTAGCTCACGGGAAACGCGAACATCGGGCTGAAGAGGGGCTTGCCGCCCACGATGAGCGGATAGTCGATCTGGCCGGTCCACCAAATCATCGTCATGCCCGTGGCGAAGCCGGTCAGGCCGCCGGCGAGCGAAATGCGCGGGACGATGGAGCGCTTCAGGCCCATCGCCTTATCGAGGCCGTGGACGGGAAACGGCGTGATGCAGTCCCAGTTCCGGTAGCCGGCGTCGCGAACTTTTTCCGCTGCGTGATATA
>JBEANZ010000502.1:0-2709 GCA_041165185.1 Verrucomicrobiota bacterium
ATCGCCCCGGCCGCGCCTAGGGGGTAGGTCGCCACTACACGGCTTTGAAAAAAGACCGTTTGCTCCGGGCCAACAACTTGCGCGCGTAAACCGGCCCGAAAAAGGCCGAAAATAGGAAAAAACCGCGCGAATCGCGGAAGTCGGGTTAGCCGCCAAGAAAGTCGGCGGAAAGTTTGAACGAAAAGCCGCTTTTGGGATCAGACAAGTATGGCCACCCGTTTCGTCAATTTGGACCGCCAGACCCCGATGTTCCTGCCCTGCGACCTGCGCGACTGGGTGCCGGACGGCCACATCGTGCACTTCATCCTCGAGGCGGTGGAGCAACTGCCGACGCACCACTTCGCGGTCAACCGCCGCGGCACCGGCAGCGAACAGTATCCGCCGACGATGATGCTCGCGTTGGTGATTTATTGTTACGCCACCGGCCGCTTCGGCTCGCGCACCATCGAAGCGGCGACGCACAGCGACGTCGCGGTGCGTTACCTCTGCGCCAACCACCACCCCGATCACGCCTCCATCTGCGTCTTTCGCACCGCCAACGAAGCCGCGTTCAAAGCCGCCTTCGTCACCGTGCTCCAACTCGCGCAGCACCTCAAACTCACCAAGGTCGGCACCGTCAGCCTCGACGGCACCAAGATCCAAGCCAACGCCAGCAAACACGCCGCCGTGAGCTACGCGCGCGCCGGTGAGCTGCTCGCGCAACTCGAACTCGAAGTCACCACCCTGATGGCCCGCGCCCAGCAAGCCGAAGCGCAGGAAACCAAAGACGCGCTCGACCTCCCCGCCGAACTGACCCGCCGCACCGACCGCCACGCCGCCCTCCGCCAAGCGCGCGAGGTCATCGAAGCGCGCGCCAAGGAACTGGCCGCCGCCCAACAAC
This sequence comes from Verrucomicrobiota bacterium, assembly GCA_041165185.1. Lineage (GTDB taxonomy): Bacteria > Verrucomicrobiota > Verrucomicrobiia > Opitutales > Opitutaceae > JBEANZ01. The sequence goes on from JBEANZ010000502.1 coordinate 881, forward strand.
CCGCCTTCGCAGCCCAGCAAGCCCACCGCGCGGCCCAGCGCGCCGCCGGCCGCACCCCCCGCGGCCCGGAGCCGACCGCCCCCAGCGCGACGCCGGATCCGAAAGCCCAATACTGCTTCACCGATCCCGAAAGCCGCATCATGAAAGCCGGCAGCGGCGCGCACTTCGAACAAGCCTACAACGCCCAAGCCGCCGTGGACCAAGCGATGCTCATCGTCGGCGCGCGCGTCAGCACCGCGGCCAACGACAAACAAGAACTCGGGCCGACCCTCGCCGCAATCAGCCCGGTCGTCGCCGCAGAGGTCAAGGCCGTGCTCGTGGACAGTGGCTTCTACAGCGAAGCGGCCGTGCAAGCGGCGGAGCAAAACCCGGACGGCACCGCGACCGGCCGCACCGTGTATGCCGCCGTCGACAAAACGTCCCACCACAAAACGCTGGCCGACCTGCTGCCGCAACCGGAGCCGCCGCCCCCGCCGCCGGACGCCACCGCCAAAGCAAAAATGGCGCACCGCCAGCAGACCCAAGCCGGCCGGGAACTCTACAAACTGCGCCAGCAGACCGTCGAACCCGTCTTCGGCATTATCAAGGAAGTGCTCGGCTTCCGACGCTTCCACCTGCGCGGCCACGCCAAAGTCTCGCTCGAATGGCTCCTGGTGTGCATGAGCTATAACCTCAAACGGCTCTTCGCGCTCAAAACCCACGCCGCCGCAGCGTAAACGCGCCCCCGCGCCGCCGCGCCGGCCAGCAACGCCGGCCTGCGGAGCAAAATACCGGATACTCTTCATTTTCCCGCGCCAAAAACCCGCTTTTCACCGAATCCGATGAAAATCATCCGGGTTTCTCAAAATCCGAGTTTTCTAAGTCCGACAGGCTGCTAGCCCGATGGGTTCCAGCTCGGATGCTTCCGTCGCATCCCTCAAGACGTCCGTCCCGTTCGCTCGCCGCTTCCAACGGATGCTTGTCTTGCGCCGGCGTCCACTTCCTTGTCGCTGGCTCCACCATGACTCAGCACGGATTCGCAAAATTGGTCGGCGTCGCACTCCTGATTTTCTGCGCCATCGTGATGGCGTTCGCTGGCACGTATGTCGTGAAGCCCGGCTATCGCGGCGTCGAGGTCGTGATGGGCAAGGTCTCGTCGGCGTTCAAACCCGAGGGCTTCGGATTAAAGGTGCCGTTCGTGACGACCATCCATCACGTTTCCGTGCGGCAACAAACCGCCGAGGACAAGGCCGAGTGCTACTCCGCCGATCTCCAGCAAATCACGGTGGTGCTCAAGGTGCTCTTCCGCGTGCCCGAAGCCTCCGTCGTCAAGCTCCTCCAGGACTACTACGGCGACCCGTTTCAGAGCCTCGTCGCGCCGCGCGTGCAGGAGGCGTTGAAGGAAGTCGCCGCCCTCCAAAGCGCCGAGCAGATCGTGAAGAACCGCGAGACCATCAAGACGCGCTCCCTCGAAATCGCGAGGCGCAAGGTCGGCACGATTCTCGTCATCGAGGATATCGTGATTCAAAACATCGCCCTCACCAAGGAGCTCGAACACGCCATCGAGGCCAAGATGGTGCAGGAGCAGGAGGCCTCGAAATCGAAATACCTCCAGCAGCGCGTGCAAATCGAGGCCGACACCGCCGTCATCCGCGCCAAAGGCGAGGCCGAGTCGATCATGATTCGCGGCGAGGCGCTCAAGAAAAACCCCGCATTCGTCGAACTCCAAATCGTCGACAAGTGGGACGGCACCGCACCCATCGTCATCGGCGGTGGTGACAAGGTGATGATGTCTCTCGCGGATCTCGAACGGCTCAAGTCCCAGAAATCAATTCCCACCGCCACCGCCG
>JBEANZ010000503.1:0-3285 GCA_041165185.1 Verrucomicrobiota bacterium
ACACGCAGGGCTACCTGGACGCGCTCGGCAAGCCGCGCATCGCCCAGGTCAAGCGCGACGCCCAGATCGCCCAGGCCGAGGCCGACCGCGACGCGCAGATCCGTTCCGCCGCCGCCACCCAGGCCGGGCAGGAGGCGAAGTTCGCCGCCGACTCAAAAATCGCCGAGGCCAAGCGCGACTTCGAGATGAACCTCGCCGGCTACAACGCCTCGGTGAACCAGAAAAAAGCCGAGAGCGAACTCGCCTACGACCTCCAGAAATTCAAGACCAACCAGCTCGTGAAGGCCGAGGAAGTCCAAGTCACGATCATCGAAAAACAAAAGCAGATCGAACTTCAGGAGCAGGAAATCAAACGCAAGCAACGCGAGCTCGAGGCCAACGTCCAGAAGCCCGCCGACGCCGAGCGCTACAAGGTCGAGACCCTCGCGACCGCGCGGAAATTCCAGCTCGAAACCGAGGCCGCCGGCAACGCCGCCGCCGCCAAGGCCACGGGTTTCGCCGCCGCCGATGTCGTCAAGGCCACCGGTGTCGCCGAGGCCGACGCCAACAAGGCGCGCGGTCTCGCCGAGGCGTCCGTCATCGAGGCGCAGGGACTCGCGACCGCCGAGGCGATGCGCAAGAAGGCCGAGTCGTTCAAGGAATACAACCAGGCCGCCATCATCGAACTCATCATGCGGGCCCTCCCCGAAATCGCCGGCCAGATTTCCGCGCCGCTCGCGAAGACGGAGAAGATGGTGATCATCAGCAGCGGCAACGGCCCCGGCGGCGGCGCCAGCAAACTCACCGGCGACATCACGACGATCCTCTCGCAACTCCCGCCCGTCCTCGAAGCGCTCACCGGCGTGAAGATCGAGAAACTGCTGGAGCAGGTGCCCGCGTTGAAAAACGCGATGGAAAAGAGGGAAGGCTGAGTGCCCGTCGGAAAACCCCGCCCGCCGCCGCGCGATCCGTCGTAGCGGCGGGCGTCCCTGCCCGCCGAAATCCGCCCGGCGTGTCGCGCTCCGCCGCGCGGAAACACCGCCCCGCGAATCAAGCTCGCCTCGCCCCGATTTGCGCAAACGCTCGCGCCCCGTGAACCCGCGCAGCGCCCCCGCTGAACTCCGCCTCCCGCGCTCCCGAAATTCTCGCCGCGCGTTCGCGGCTGCGGCGCTCACCGCGGTTTCGGTTGCCCTCGTGCTCCCCGGACGCGCCGCCCCCGCCGCCGACGCGGCTCTCGCCGAGCGTCAGGCGGAAATAAGAAAGGGTCTCCGCGATCAGGTGGCGCCGTTCGTGAAAAACTACTGCCTGCCGTGCCACAGCAACCGGCGGTCGAAGGCCGGCGTGAACTTCGAGTCCGCGCTCAAATACCCCGGCAACGCCGGCTTCGCCCGCCACTGGAAGCAGGCCGTCACCAATGTGAAGGCCCACGACATGCCGCCGGACGACGCCGAGAAGCAGCCGTCCGCAGAGGAGCGCCGGACATTCGTCGAGTGGATTACGCAGCTCAAATACCTGAGTCCGCCCGACCCGGGCGCTTTCGCCATGCGCCGGCTGAACAAGGCCGAATACGGCAACACCCTCCGCGATCTTTTCGACGTGGATCCGGCGATCGCGCGCGAGTTGCCCGACGAGGTGTTCGGCGAGGGCTACCTCAACACCCTCTCGCCCCTCCAGTCTGAGCACTACCTCGCGATCGCCAACGCCGTGCTCGACCGCGTGCTCGCGCCCGATGGCGCGCGCCCGACGGCCGTGCAGGCGCGGTTGTTCGGCCCTCCGCCCGCGCGCGGCGCCGATGCGCGCGCCGCCGCGCGGGACGTCGCCCGCTCGCTCGCGCGGAGCGCCTATCGCCGCCCCCCGACCGACGCGGAGGTCGAGGTGCTGCTCGGCGTCTTTGATCTCGGGCGCGAAAACCAACTCTCCTATCCGGGCGCGCTGCGCCTGATGCTCAAGGCGATGTTGGTTTCGCCGCAGTTTCTCTACATCACGCCCGCCACCGAGGCCGAGCCCGGCCGCAAGATCGTGCCGCTCGATGACCACCAGCTCGCGTCGCGTCTCTCGTATCTGTTGTGGGCCACGCTGCCCGACGCCGAACTCGCCGCGCTGGCCGACAGCGGAAAACTCCGCGACCCCGCGACGCTCGCCGCGCAGACGAAGCGCCTGCTGCTCGATCCACGGTCGCGCGCGTTGTTCGACGGGTTCGGTGCGCAGTGGCTCGGGTTGGGCGAATTGGAAACGAAGACCTTCGACGCCGCGAAATTCCCGCTCATGACGCCCGCCCTGCGCACTGCGATGTATGACGAGGCGCGGCTTTTCTTCGACAGCCTCGTCCGCGAAAACCGCAGCGTGGTCGCCTTCGTCGAGAGCGACTACACGTTTCTCAACGGCACGCTCGCGCCGCTCTACGGCTTGGAAAAATCCGTTCAGGGCCCCGCGATGCGCCGGGTGCGGCTCGCCGACGCCAATCGCGGCGGCATCCTCGGCATGCCCGGCATCCTGGCGACGACCTCGTTTCCCCACCGGACGAGTCCCGTCAAACGCGGCGTGTGGGTCCTCGAGCAGGTGCTCGGCGAACACGTCCCGCCCGCGCCGCCCAACATCCCCTCCCTCGAAAAACAGAATCCCGCCGCCGTCGCGCAGCTCACGCTCCGCCAGCGCACGGAACTCCACCAAACCGATCCCGCCTGCGCCAACTGCCACCGTCTCCTCGACCCCATCGGTTTCGGCCTGGAGAATTTCGACGCCATCGGCCGCTGGCGCGTCACCGACGATTCGGGCGGCACCATCGACGCCACGGGGGAGCTGCCCGGTGGAAAACGTTTTTCTTCACCTCGCGAACTCAAGGCCATCATCGCCGCCAAGCAGCCCGAGCTCGCCCGCAACCTCACCGAGAAACTCCTCGCCTACGCCCTCTGCCGCCAGCTCGAGGGCTACGACGAAATCGTGGTCGACCGCCTCATGGAAACCATCGCCAAGGACGGCTACCGCCTCCAGACCATCATCTCCGAAATCGTGACGAGTTACCCGTTCACCCAGCGTCGCATCCAATAGCAGTCCCCCACCCCTCCGCCCCATGAGCAGCCCCCACCGCATCGATCGTCGCACGTGTTTGAAAGGCCTCGGCGTCGCACTCGCCCTACCGCTGTTTGAGTCGATGGGCTGGGCCGAGCCCGTCGCGAAAAAAGCCGCCAAACCGCCCGTGCGACTCGGCTTCATGTATATGCCGCACGGCGTGATCATGGATCAGTTCTGGCCCGCGAGCCCGGAGAGTTTTCTCACCGCGCCGCCGCCCGCGCTCGCCTCGCTTCG
>JBEANZ010000504.1:0-12095 GCA_041165185.1 Verrucomicrobiota bacterium
ATGCCGAGGTGAGCCGCGCGCAGTTGAAGAAACTCGAGTGAACCGAAACGGGCGCCTTCGCACTGACGGAGGGGCGGCTTTCCTGCCGCCCATGCCCGGCGGCTGGAAAGCCGCCGCTCCGGCGCACCTGCGGCGCGTCGCGATTTTCGCTCTCGCTCTGTTTGCCGTATCCGCCCGCGCCGCCGCGCCCACCCAAGACCTCGCCGATCCCGCCCTCGCCTTCGTCGCCGCGCTCCCGCGTTACACGGCACCGTCCTCTCCAGCATCCGCCGGAAAACTCTCCGGCACCCTCCGCCTCTGGGGCCACGGCAGTTTCAAACGCGACTTCATGGGCAACCTCGTCCGCCGCTGGACGGCCGAGTTCGCCCGCCACCATCCCGGCGTCGTGATCGAAAACAAGATGTTCGGCACCGCCTCCGCCATCGCCGCGCTCTACACCGGCGCCGGAGAAATCGCGCTGCTCGGCGAGGAGATCAGCCCCGCCGCCGCGACCGCGTTTCGCCGCGCGCGCGGCTACGCGCCGACGGAAATCCAGGTCGCGACCGGCAGCCTCGACGTGAATTTCTTCGACTACGCGCACATGGTTTTCGTCCACCGCGACAACCCGCTCGCCGGCCTCACGCTCGCGCAACTCGACGCCATCTTCGGCGCCGAGCACCGGCGCGGTCCGCGCAACCTCCGCACGTGGGGCGAACTCGGCCTCACCGGCAACTTTGCCGCGCAACCGATCCAGCCCTACGGCTGGAAGGTCGACGAGGATTTCGCGCTCTTCTTCCGCGAGCGCGTGCTCGAAGACAGCCACCGTTGGAACACCGCGATCAAGGAATACGTCCACGTCCTCCGCCTCGACGGCACGCAATCCGACCACGGCCAGCAGATCCTCGACGCCCTTGCGCGCGACCGCACCGGCCTCGCGATCTCGAATGTGCGCTACGCGATTCCCGGCGTGCGCGCGCTGCCGCTCGCGTGGCGCGAGGGCGAGCCGTTCGTCGCGCCGACCAAGGCCAGCCTCATCGCGCAGACCTATCCGCTCGTGCGCCTCATCCCCGCGTTCATCGACCGCGCGCCTGGGAAACCCGTCGCGCCGCACGTGCGCGAGTTTCTCCGCTTCATCCTGAGCCGCGAGGGCCAGCGCGCGCTCATCGAGGAGACGGGTTACCTGCCTCTCGGCGAAAAGCCGCGTGCGGAACAATTGGAGAAACTGAAATGACGTCGCGTCGGGCCAAGCCACTTCCCGGGGAGCGCCTGCGTCCCGCAGGCTGTCCTCGGCGTCCCGCCGAGGATTTCGGAGGAGCCGGCGGGACGCCGGCTCCGGCACGCGGGACGCGTGTGCTCCCCGCGAAGAACCCGCCTCGCCGGTTCGGGCGGATCCTGCCGACGGTCCGCCGGATGTGTTTTCTGATTGGCCCGATCACGGGCGCGATGTTGCCCGCCGCCGAAATCCTCCCTCCACCTCCCATCACGCGCCCCGCCGACACCGGCGTGATCCGGCTCTGGGGCAACGCCGAGACCGGCGCGCTCGTGGCGCGTTGGCGTGAGTCGTTTTCAAAATCGTCCGCGCCCGTCCGCCTCGAAACCCACCTCACGGGCAGCGACGTCGCGATGGGCGCGCTCGCCACCGGCGCCGCCGATATCGCGCTGCTCGGTCGCGAAGCCACCGCCGCCGAGGTGAAGGCGTTCGAGTGGGTTTTTCGCTACCAGCCGCTGCGCATCGAGGTCGCGACGGGCAGCGTCGGCGCGCCCGGAAAATCCCCCGCGCTCGCCCTCTACGTCCATCGCGACAACCCCCTTCGCCGCCTCACACTCGCACAGGTCGACGCGCTCTTCGGCCGCGAATTCCTGCGCGGCGCGCCGCACGCGCTCGAAAAATGGGACGACCTCGGCTTGAGCGGCGATTTTTCCGGCCGCGCGATCTCGCTCTACGCGCCGGACACGGAGAGCGGCACGGGCCGCTTCTTCCGCGAGGCCGCGCTCGGCGGCAGCCGCAAGCTCGCCTGGGAACGCCTGACCGAATTCGCCGACACGCGCCGCGAGGCGCAGCCCACGCACGACGCCACCCCCCAGACACTCGCCGCGCTCGCGCGCGATCGCTTCGGCCTCGCGGTGGCAGCGGCGGGTTCGACGCGCGCCGACGTGCGCCTGGTCCCGCTCGCGAGCGCCGACGGCGGCCCGGACTTCCTCCCGACGCCCGAGTCGCTCATCTCCCGCCGCTATCCGCTCACGCGCACCCTCGTCGCCTATGTGAATTGTAAACCCGGGACGCCGCTCGATGCGCGGCTCGCGGCGTTTCTCCGCCACGCGCTCGGCGAAGCGGGACAGCGGGATATTTCCGCGGCGGGCGGCTACCTTCCTCTCTCACCGGCGACGCTCGCCGAACAGCGCGCCAAACTTTTCCCATGAAAACGTCGGCTCCCCTGTGCCTGCTCCTCGGCGGCCTCCTCGCCTGTTGCCTGGCCGCGCGTGGCGCCGAATTCGATCTCTCCGCGCTGCCGAGTTACGTTCCGTCCGCCGAAAAAATCTCCGGCACGATTCGCAACTACGGCAACGGCTACGCGGGCGTCTTGAAGAAATGGGAGGAGGCGTTTCGCGGCCACCATCCCGACATCGCATTTCACGACACGCTGCCGACGAGCGACGCCGCGTTTCCCGCGCTCATCACCGGCGTGACCGACCTCGCGCCCGACGGCTCGGAGCCGATCATCACGGAGACGCTCGGGTTCTTCGAGGTCTACGGCTACCACGCGACCGCGATCACTGTTGCGAGCGGCACCTTCGACACGGAGGGGCGTTCGCCGGGGCCGGTGGTTTTCGTGCATCAAGACAACCCGCTCGCGCGGCTCACGCTGAAGCAGCTCGACGGCATCTTCGGCGCCGAGCGCAACGGCGCGATGCGCGGCTTCAAGTGGACGCTCGCCGACGCGCGCGGCCCCGAGGAAAACATCCGCACCTGGGGCCAGCTCGGCCTCACCGGCGAGTGGGCCGACAAACCGATCCAGACGCTCGGCCATGCGCCGTCCGGCACCGGGCGATTCTTCATGCTCAAGGTCCTGAAAAATTCCGACAAGTGGAACCCCAACTACCGCGGCTTCGTCGAGACCGGCAGCAAGATGATCGCCGACGGCGACAAGACGGAGCAGCGCGGCGGCATCAAGCACATGCTCGCGCACGAACTCGCGACCAACAAATACGCCATCGCGTGGACCATCATGCCGCAGGCGAAGGGCCTCGCCGGGCTCAAGCCGCTCGCGCTCGCGGCGAGCGACGGCGGGCCCTACGTCGCGCCGTCGCGCGCGACATTTCAGGACCGCACCTATCCGCTCGTGCGGAGCATCTACATTTACCTGAACCGCAAGCCGGGCACGCCGGTGGAGCCGAAGCTGCGCGAGTTCCTGCGCTTCGTCCTCAGCCGCGAGGGCCAGCAGATCGTGGCGGACGACGGCGGGTTCCTGCCGTTGCCGGCGGCCCTCGCAGCGGAGCAACGCGCGAAGCTGGATTGAAAACCGGCGGCTGGAAAGCCGCCGCTCCGCCGGAGGGGTGGCTTTCCAGCCGCCCGCGCGACGAGCGCGATTCACACCGGCAGCTCGAACACCACGCGCAAACCCCGTCCCTCCGCCCGCGCTTCCGCGCGGATCTTGCCGCCGTGCAGCTCGACGATGCTGCGCGAGATCGCGAGGCCGAGGCCGCTGCCGCCGCCCTTGCCGTCGTCACCGAGGCGCACGAAGCGCTCGAAGATCCGCTCGCGTTGCTCGGGCGGCACGCCCGGCCCCTCGTCCTCGATCGCGACGCGCCACGCCGTCGCGTCGAGCGCCGCGGTGAGCGTGATTTTTCCGCCGGGGGGCGAGACGTTGAGCGCGTTGGCGAGGAGGTTGAGCAACACCTGCCGGACCCACTTGGCGTCGAAACTCGCCGCGCCGTCGCCCGCCGTGCGCAGCTCGAACTGCGCGCCGCGCGATTCGGCGAGCACCTGCGCGTCCGCACCAAATGACGCCAGAAACGGCCGCGGATCCTGCGGCTTCGACTGAATCGTCACGGCCCGGGCCTCGGCGCGTGAGAGGAAGAGCAGCTCGTCGATGATCTGGTTGAGGCGCGCGATTTCCTCGAGCTGCATGTGGACGGCCTCCTCCTGCGCGGGCTTGAGGCCGCCCTCGATGGCGAGTTTTTCCGCCTGGAGGCGCACGAGCGAGAGCGGCGTTTTCAGCTCGTGCGAAGCCTCGGCGGTGAACCGGCGCGTCTGCTCGAAGCTGGCCTCGATCCGGTCAAACATCTGGTTGAGCAGGCGAGCGAGGTCGGAGAGTTCGTCGCGCACTTGGTCGACGGGCACGCGCGCGCTGAGGTTGTGCGAGCCGATGCGCGAGGCCGTTTCCTGAATCAGCCGCAACGGGCGCAGGGCGACGCGGCTCACGCCGTAGCCGATCGCGATGCTCACGAAAAACATCAGCGCGGTGAGGATGTAGAAATTCCGCTCGTAGCCGATCATCACGAGCTGGCGGATGTGGCGCTTCGAGGTGGCGATGAGCACCGTGAGGTCGCCGAGGGCGAACCGGCCGGCGCGCAGCTCGCCGAGGCCGTCGATGGGCGCGTTGAAGGCATCTTGGCCGGCGGAGACGGGGATGGCGCGACCGCGCAGGTTGCTGGAGCGAAAAACCACCCCGCTGCTTCCCCGCTGGATCTCGACGTAGAAGAGCACGGAGTCGTTGGCCATCGCGCTGCGCAGGCGTTGGCTGAGGTCGTCGGGCGTGAGCGCGGCGGCGTCGGGCCCGAGGCGCGATTTGATCTGATCGAACTCGGCGCCGTTCATGAGATCGAGCGCGTGGATGGCGTGGCGCTCGAGAAAGTAGCGGCCGGCGAGGAAGAGGCAGGCGAACGTCAGCGTCGACGCCAGCGCATACCAGAGGGCGAGCCGCGCGCCGATCGATTTCATCTGGAGCCGCGGCGCCCCCGCCGCGGAGAACGCGTGAAACGCGGCGAGGGCGCCGCGTCCCCAGCCAAACCTTTCGGCGCACGCGATTTCACAGCAACTGGTAGCCGACGCCGCGCACGGTCTTGAAGAGCGGCTTCGCGGCGTCGAGGTCGAGTTTGTTGCGGAGCTTGCTCATGTAGACGTCGAGGAGGTTCGTATCGACGTCGTAGTGCGACTCCCAGATTTTCTCGGAGATGAGCGTGCGCGTGAGGATGCGGCCGGGGTTTTGCAGGAACACCTCGAGCAGCGCGAACTCGCGGCTCGTCAACTCGACGGCGGCGTTGCCGAGCGTGACGGTGCGCCCGAGCAAATCCATGCGGAGGTTGCGGTGTTCGAGGACGGTGTCCTTCACCGCGCTTTGGCGGCGGAGCAGCGAGCGCACGCGGGCGAGCAGTTCCTCGATGGAAAACGGTTTCGCGAGATAATCGTCGGCGCCGAAGTCGAGACCCTTGATCCGATCCTGCACGGAGTCGCGGGCGCTGAGGATGAGCACGGGCTCGTTGAAGCCGCCGCGCCGCCACTCTTGCAACAGGTCAAGGCCGTCACCGTCGGGCAGGCCGAGATCGAGGATGATGGCGTCGTAGCCGGTCTCGCACAGCGCGTCGCGCGCCTCCTTGCAGCTCTGCACCCACGTCGCCGTGTAGGAGCGTTCGGCGAGGCCCTTCTTGAGAAACTGCCCGAGGCGGCGCTGGTCTTCGACGATGAGGATTTTCACGAGGGCGGGAGCCGCGGGGGCGGCGAGCGAGACCATGATGAGAGGCGGCGGACGGCGTCAATCGACGAGCTGGCGACTCGCCGCGACCTGACCGGCACGCAGCGGCAAAAAGATCGCCTGCTCGCGCACGACGGCCTGGCCGTCGCGGCTCAGGACGAAGCGCACGAATTCCGCCAGCGCGGGCGGCAGGGGTTTGCCGGGGGCGCGGTTGGCGTTGAAAAACGTCACGCGGCTCAGCGGGTAGCGCGCGCGCGCGACCTCGTCGTAGCTCGCGGCGTAGAATTTTCCGCTGTCACCTTCGGCGAGCGCGATGGTCTTCGTGCCCGGTCCGATGTAGGCGACCCCCGCGTAGCCGAGCGCGTAGCGGTCGGCGGAGACCGCGGGCGAGATGGGGAACACCGTCGGATGAAACTCGAGGTCCTCGCGCCACTCGCCGCGTTTGCCGGGCACGCTGAGCACGCGCTGACGGACGAACTCCTCGAAGCCATTCCACGGTTTCACGCCGACGACGTGGATGGGTTTGTCGGCCCATTCGCCGGTGAGCCCGAGCTGGCCCCACGTGCGAATCGGCGCGCCGCCGCGGTGGCGCGTGGTGGAGAGCAGCGCGTCGAGCTGCGCAAACGTGAGCTGCCGGATCGGGTTGTCCTGATGGACGAAAAACGCGACCGCATCGAGAAACCCGAAGTGCCGGTAGCTCCCGCCGCTGATCGGCACGCTGAAGGGATCGTAGCCGAATTTTTTCGCGAAGCCCTCGATGTCTGCGGGACGCAGTTCGCGCGAGACGAGCACGAAGTCGTTCGCGCCCGCGATGAGTTCCTGCGCGCCGAGGCTGCCGGCGAACGGCGGCACGAGTTCAATCTTTACGGCCGGATAGTGTTTTTGAAACGCCGCGATCCATTTTTTCCCGAGCTCGGCGAGCACGTCGGAGGACGCGCCGCGGAACGTCCCCGCGAGCGTGCGCGCCTCACGCGGAGCGAACGCGACGAGTGCGGGATCGAGCGAAGGCTGGAGCAGCTCGGGCGCGGGCAGGGTGCGGCCCGATTGTTTCCACGCGGCGGTTTGCTCCGGCGTCGGCGGCGCGGGCGCGACGGTGTCGGGGGCGGGTTGCGCGAGCGCAAACAGCGCGGTGAAAAACGAAATGGCGGCGAGGAGTAGGGAACGGGACATCAGCGGATTGGGGATGGGTGGGAGCGGGGCGGGAAGCGCCCGAGACTGCCGGGAACACCTGAACCAAACCTGAATCGTTTCCGAGCGGCGTTTCAGGTCTCCACCGGACGCGCGCGGACTGTCCGTGGCGCGAGGCGCTGGGGTTTCCGCAAGGGGCGCGGCACGTTTTCCGCCATGCCGGCCCAACGCCGTGTTTTGTCGTTCAGGTTGTCGGCGTCGTTGCTCGCGCTGGGCGTCGGTCCCGCGTTCGCCGCCGCGCGCCCGAGAAGACTCAACGTCGGCTTCCTCATCGCGCCTCGGCGCGTCCGCCCAACCCCTGAGGCGGGACGCCTCGGCCACACACTAACCGGCCGCACGCGTCCTGACTCAAAATTACCCTTGACGCCTATGATTTCTAAACTTACAGAAACATCATGAAACTCACGCCGGTCATGTCGAAGTTCATCCTCCACTGGGGCGAGATGGGTTGGCGCTGGGGGATCAACCGCGCCGTCGCCCAAGTCCACGCGCTCCTCATGCTGAGCCCCAAAGCGCTCCCGGCCGACGAGATTGCCGAGACGCTCGACATGGCCCGCTCAAACGTCAGCACCAGCCTCAAGGAGCTCAACGGCTGGGGCCTCGTCCGCACGGTCCACGTCTTCGGCGACCGCCGGGAGCATTTTGAGACGCTGCGCGACGTGTGGGAGATGTTTCTCATCATCACCCGCGAGCGCAAACGCCGCGAACTCGACCCCACGCTCGCCGCCCTCCGTGCCTGCGCCACCGAGGCCGATGCCGGCAAGGCGGAGACCGACCACACCAAGGCGCGGCTCGCGCAGCTCATCGAATTCATGGAGCTGGCCGGCAACTGGGCCGACAAGGCCCAGGCCCTCTCGCCCGCCGCCACCAAGCGCCTGCTCCAGCTCGGCGACAAGGTCTTCCGCCTGACCGGCTAGTTTCTTGGCCACAAATTTCTAAGAAGATAGAAATAATAAAAACAAAGGAAACCGCCATGAACCCGCTCATTCCCCCTGTCACTCCACTCGCCGCCCGGACAGGCCGGGCGGTTTGGCCGGCTCGTGGCTGCGAGCGTGAGCGAGTGGAATGCCTTGTCCCGACCCACCCACGCTCGCGGCTACGTCTCGCGATGGCGGCGGCTTTGGCGCTCGTGCCGTTGGCCGCGTGGTGGAGCACCCGCGGCCACGCCGCGTGGGTGACCATGTGGGCGGTCGCGTTCGCGATGTTTTTCGCGATCAAGCTGCTCACGCTGATCGATGCTCTGGTCGCGACCGCAGGCCGCGCCGGTGTGGCACGCGCGCTCGCTTACCTCGCGCTCTGGCCGGGGCTCAACGCCCGCGAGTTTCTCGGTGACGCGGCCGCGTGGGCGGAGTGGCGGCACGGCCGTGTGTTCGCGAGCGGGCTCGCAAACTTCTTCCTCGGGATCGCGTTGCTCGCATGGGCGCTGCCGCGCGTCGCGGACCCGACGCCCCTGGCAACCGGGTCGCTCCTCGTGCCCGGCTGGGCCGGCATGGTCGGGCTGATCCTCGTGCTGCACTTCGGCGCCTTCCGCGCGATGGCGTGGGCGTGGTGCCGCGCGGGCGTCAATGCCCCGCCCATCATGCGCAATCCGCTCGCGGCGACGTCGCTCGCGGAGTTTTGGGGCGAGCGGTGGAACATCGCCTTCGCCGAGACCGCGCGGCGTTTCATCTTCCGCCCGCTCGCGCGGCGCGCGGGCGCGCGAGCGGCGGGCGCGGCGGTGTTTCTCGTCTCGGGGCTCGTCCACGAATCGGTGCTCTCGCTGCCGGTGCGCGACGGTTGGGGCGGGCCGACACTCTATTTCGTCCTCCAAGCGCTCGGCATCGCCGTCGAGAAAAGCGCGGTCGGGCGCCGCCTCGGCCTCGGCGGCGGCGCGCGCGGCTGGATCTGGACCGCGCTCCTCACGGCCGCGCCGGTGCCGCTGTTGTTTCACGCGCCGTTTGTCGCAGGCGTGATGGTGCCGTTCCTCCGCGAAATTTTTCTCCTCCTCCCATGAATGCCGAACTCCTCCTCAAACTCGCGGCGCTGCCGCACCTCGGACTCATCGCCGCCGGCCTCCTGATGCCGCGCGCGACCGGCCTCTGGACCGAGCTGGAAAAACTCTCGCCGTTCGCGCGCGGGCTGTTCCGCACCTACTACGCGTTCATCGGGCTGTGCCTCGTGGGTTTCGGGGCGGGCTCGTGGTTTCTCGCGCACGAACTCGCCGCCGGCACCGTGCTCGCGCGCGCCGCGTGCGGATTTCTCGCCGTGTTTTGGACGCTCCGCCTCGTCGCCGCCGCGTGGCTGCTCGACGTGCGCCCCTATCTCACGAACGCATGGTATCGCGCCGGCTACGCCGCGACCAACATCGTCTTCGCCGCGCTCCCCTTCGCCTACGCGTGGGTCGCGCTCAAACCCTGAAACCCGCCCGTCATGAAAATCACAACGCGTTTGATGGACTGGCTTCACCCGAACGGTCGAACAACTCGGCGCGCCTACGCGGTCTCGGGCCTGAGTTTGATGGCGCTGAAATTCGCCCTCGACCGTATCGTCGTGCTCTCGCTCGGCGTGGAATACTGGAGCTGGCTGAGCTATTGGGAACCGGTCGCCGCCCGGCTCACTGGGCACGCGGCCGAAATTCCATCGCACGCAATCCCGCTGCTGTGGTTGGCGTTGCCGTTCATCGCCGTCGGCGTGCTGCTCACGCTGCGACGGTTGCGCGATGCCGGGGCACCGTGGTGGCTGGTCGTGCTGTTTTTCGTGCCGGCCCTGAATCTCGTGCTCTTCGCGCTGTTGAGCCTGCTGCCGTCGCGCGATCAACCGCGGCCGGTCGCGGCCGGCAAACCCGGCTGCCGAAGCTGGTTGGTTCGAGTGCTGGCATTGCAGAGCCGCGCGCTGAGCGCGTTCGTCGCGATCATTCTCACGGCGATCTTGGTCGTGCCGGCGACGTGGCTCGCGACGGTCGTTTTCAAAGACTACGGTTGGGGCGTGTTTGTGGCGTTGCCGTTCGTGCTCGGTTTGGTGGCCACGGTCATCCACGCCGCACCGCAGCCGCGCTCGTTTGCGGCGTGCGCGGGGGTCGCGCTGCTGGCGTTGCTCCTTTGCGGTCTGATGATTCTGGCGGTTGCGCTTGAGGGCGTGGTTTGTCTCGCGATGGCCGCGCCGCTCGCGGCGCCGATCACGCTCTTGGGGGCGACGGTCGGCTACTTCCTCCAATTCTCGTGGTGGGACCGCAGCGGCCAGGCGGCGCGGGTTTACTCGATGAGCTGGCTCGCCTTGCCGCTGGTGTTCGCGACCGAATCGCGGGACCAGCGGCAAGCCCCGGTCATCGCGGCCACGACCAGCATCGAAATCGCGGCAAATCCCGCGGCGGTGTGGCGGCAGGTCGTGACGTTTTCCGAGCTACCGCCCGCGCGGGAATTTGTTTTTCGGACCGGCATCGCCTATCCGCTGCGCGCCACGATTGCGGGCCACGGCGTCGGCGCGGTGCGCCGGTGCGAGTTTTCAACCGGTGCCTTCGTCGAGCCGATTACGATCTGGGATGAGGGCCGCCAACTGGCGTTCGACGTGATCGAGCAACCCCATCCGATGCACGAACTGTCGCCGTATCGCGCGCTGCATCCGGCCCACCTCGACGGATTTTTCCGCTCGGTGCGCGGCGAATTCCTGCTGACCGCGCTGCCCAACGGCCACACGCGCCTCGACGGCACGACGTGGTATACGCAGAGATTTTGGCCGGTCCGTTATTGGCGGGGCTGGTCGGACTATCTGTTGCACTCAATCCACCGGCGGGTGTTGGCGCATATTCAGACGCAGGCGGAGTCCACCGTGCCGCCGCCCGCAACCAACTAGCCCTGGAAAAAATCGCGCCGCGAGCCTCGCTTTTCGGCGCACTCGCGCCACCGTCCCCGGCGATGAACCCCGCCGAAATCGCCGCCCGCCTCGTCGCGCTTTGCCGCACGGGCGCCTTTGAAACCGCGCAGCGCGAACTGTTCGCCGCCGACGCCGTCAGCCTCGAGCCCGCCCACACCAAACAGCCGCCCACCACCGGCCTCGACGCCATCGTCGCCAAGGGCAAGACCTTCGTCGAGACCATGGAAATCCACGGCCTCACCGTTGGCGATCCCGTGGTCGCGGGACCGATTTTTTCGCTGGCGATGACGGTCGACGTCACGCCGCGCGGCGCGCCGGCAGCGGCGCGTTTCACGATGGCGGAAATCTGCGTCTTCGAAACACGCGGCGGCAAAATCGTGAGCGAGCAGTTTTTCTACCCGGCGCAGGGCTGCTGATTCGCGGCGGCGGCGCGCCAGTCGTGGACGAGGCGTCCCGCCTCGTGTCGGGCGGGCTCGTTCGCGGCGGGCTGCACCTGAGCACGACCCCGGCCTCGAGCCTCGATCCCTGAGGCGGGACGCCACAGCCACGACTCACCCCGCCTCAGCTACGACTCCGCACTCGCCAAGCGCGCGCGCCGACACCTACGTTTTCCCGCATGGCCTGGCGCATCGACGAACACGTGGTCCGCGGCGAAATCGACAACCGCACCCGCGGGCGCGTGACCGGGCGCATCTGGTTCGCCGGCCGCGCCGAGCCCGTCGCGCTCGATCTCGCGGGCAACGCGTGGCGCGATCTCGCGGGGCGGCGGCTTGAGTTCGTCAACCCGGAGCCCGTCGCGAGCGCCGACGCGCTCGAGGGCCTCGCCGCGCAGCAGACCGGCACCGTCGGCGACATCACCGCCTCGCGCAAAGTAAAGGTGCCCGACATCCCGATGAGCCAGATCGGCGAGTATTACGCCGCGAAGAAAAAATGGACCTGGCACTGGGGCAATAGCCTCTACCTCGAGTGGTTCAGCGAACGGAATGGCCGCGTCGTCATCGAGTCCGCCAGCTACACGCTCACGATCTCGCCCGACATCGCGTGGGACATGACGACCGCCGAGGAAGAAACCCAGCGGGGCGCCAACGCCGAGGGCATGACCGATTTCATGCAGCAGCTCGGCGAAGCGATCATCGCCGAGCGCAAGGCGAAGGGCCAACCCATCGACGACACGCCCGCCGAGTGGAACGAGCCGCCGCCGCAGACCGAGGCGGAAGCGGAAAAAATGCAGGCCGACAGCGACCGCCTCTCCGACCGCATCCAGGCGCGCCTTGACCGCGAGGGCCCTGACGCCGACTACGAAAAAATCCTCGAAGAGGAACTCGAGCGCCGCAGCCGCGAGCGCGGCGACAAGCCGCCGACCCCCGAGCAGGCGGCCGAGCGCGC
>JBEANZ010000505.1:0-4464 GCA_041165185.1 Verrucomicrobiota bacterium
CGTGATAGCCGCGACGGCACGCCGGCAAGCGGCGGCCCTACGGGGGAAACGCGATTGGGAAATCGTCAGGGATAGCGCGCCGCACTTTCACGTTCGCCCGCCGCCATGAGTGCATCGCTACCAGCAAACGCGCCGCGCGTTTCCCCGCTCCGCCTCTGGCTCGATCTCGCGCGCGCCGGAAATTTTCCTTCCGTCTGGAGCAACGTCCTCGCCGCGCTCGTGCTCTCCGCGCCCGTCGCCGGCGCGTGGCCGACGCCCGGCCTCCTCGCACTCGCGTTGCTCGCCGGCAGCCTCGCCTACGCCGGCGGCACGACGCTGAACGACGTCTTCGACGCCGGCTTCGACCGCCAGCACCGCCCCGAGCGCGCCATCCCGCGCGGCCTCGTCGCGCGCGCCACCGCCGGCTGGATCGGCGGCCTGCAACTCGCTTCCGGCCTCGGGCTGTTCGTGGTTCTCGGCGCGTCGCCGCTCGCCGCCGCCGGCCTCGGCGCGGTGATTCTCCTCTACGATTGGCTGCACAAACGCTGGGCCGGCTCCGTGCTCCTGATGGCCGGTTGTCGCGTGATGCTCGCCATCACGCTCGCGACGCTCCCCGGCCACGCGCTGGGCCGCGGGTTCATCGCGTGGATCGTCGTGCTCTTCGGTTACATCGTCGTGCTGAGCGTGCTCGCGCGCCGCGAATACCACCCCGGCGCCCCCGCCGAGAAACTCGGCAAACTCGTGAGAAAACTGCTCGCGTTCATCCCGTTCGTGGACGCCGCCGCGCTCCTCGCGACCGCGGCGTGGCTGCCGGCCGTGTGCTGCGCGGTGGCCGTGCCGCTCGGCAAGTGGGCACAACGGAAGGCGGCGTCGGGCTGATGGCTTGGGGTAGGGCGTGGTCTCCGACCCGCCCTTTCGCGGCGAGCGTGTGCGCCCCGAAGGGCAGGTCAGAGACCTCGCCCTACTTTCGAGCCCGATTGCATCCTTGCCGCCCCGCGCGAGCCGGACGAAAAGCGCCAGGGCGCTTCACAGGCAGTGCCACGGCAGCGCGATCACGCGCTCATCGATCTGCTCGGGCCGGGAGCAGCGGCAGATGAGGTAGCCGAGCGGTGCCGCTTTTTTTTGTTCGGCGAGAAAGGTGAGAACGTGGCGGGCGTCGTTGCGGTCGGGGCGCTCGGTCCATTTGACCTCGAGGGGGATGATGCGGCCGTCGAGTTCCACGATGTAGTCGATCTCGGCACCGTCTTTTGTGCGAAAGTGGTGGAGCCGGCCGCGTCCCAGATAGCCGAGGCGTTTCCAGAGTTCGATGCCGACCCATTGCTCCAGCGCGCGACCGGGGTCGGCGCGCACGGCGTCGGGGCCGGGGGTGAGTCCGGCGGCGGCGTGGCGCACGCCGAGGTCGAAGAGATGGAAACGCGGGGTGGAGGTGAGGTTCTTGCGCGGGCTGCCCGACCAACCGGGCACGCTGAAGCCGATGAACATGTCCTCGAGCAACTGGTAGTAGGATTTCACCGTGGGCGCGGAGAGGCCGACCTCCTTGCCGATCTTGGCGAAGTTGGCGATCAGGCCGGACTCGGCGGCGGCGAGTTGGAGAAAGCGCAGGAACGCGCCCCAGTCCTTCACGAGCGCTTCGCGGCGGATTTCCTCCTCCAAGTGCGCGAGCGCGTAGCTGCGCAGGAGGTCGGCGCGGTCGGCGGCCGGTTGGAGGATCACGCCGGGGAGGTCGCCGTATGCGAGGCGTTCGTCGAGATCGGCGGCGGGAAACAGGGGGAGCGGGCCGGGCGCGAGCGCGGGCAGGGGCAGCGGCGAGGCGAGGCGCGAGGGCCGCGGATCGGTGGCCGGGCGCTCGGCGAGCACGAGTGGGAAGAGCCGGTGGTGGAGGCTGCGGCCCGGGAGGAGATTGGCCCCGGTGAGCCGGAGCTTGCGCGCGGAACTGCCGCAGAGGACGAAGCGCCAGCGGGTCTTGTCCTCGTCGTAAAGCGCCTGCACGGCATCGAAGACGGCGGGGACGGTTTGCGCTTCGTCCACGAAGACGGCGTGCGGGGTGCGTTGCTTCGGCAGGGCGCGGCAGGCGCGGAGAAAAGCGCCGGGGTTGGCGAGGAGCGGGCCGCGCTCGGAGGGATCGGCGAGGTTAAACGCGAGCGCCGGGTCGGGCAGCAGTTGGCGGAGGAGCGTGGTCTTGCCGGTCTGGCGCGCGCCAAACAGGACGTGGACATACGGCTTGCGGAGCTTCTCGGCGAGGAGGTCGGCGGCCCAGCGGGAGTGCATAGTGCGTTTTATTTATATCGCCCATAACGGAAGTCAATTTCGCGCGGGCGTTGGTCCGAGATTGGCGGCCGGTGGTCGCCGTTGGGCGAGGTTTCCGACCCGCCCTTTCGCGGCGAGCGTGGGCACCCCCGAGGGCAGGTCAGAGACCTTGCCCTACTTTCGAGCCCGAAAGCATCCTTGCCGTCCCTCGCGCCGTGCCGGCTAACTCTGCGCCCCGTCCATGGCCGACTCGCCCGACACGCTTTCCTTCCCCCTCACGCTCCAGCACGAGCACCGGCTGATTTTCACGCGCGACGTGTTTGCGCCCAACAATCTCACGCTCGCCCGCACGCTCACGCCGCGCGAGCCGGGCGAAAACGTCCGCGCGCTCGTCGTGTGGGATGCGGGGCTCGAGGCGGCGTTTCCGGGGTTCGGCGAGAAAATCTCCCGCTGGTTCGCGGCGCGCGGCGCGGCGCTGACGCTTGCCGCGCCGCCGCTCGCGTTGCCGGGCGGCGAGCGCATCAAGAACGATTTCTCCCAACTCGAACTCGTCTGGAAAACCATCGAGGCGGCGGGGCTGTGCCGGCATTCGTATGTCGTCGCGGTCGGCGGCGGCGCGGTGCTCGACCTCGTGGGCTTCGCAGCGGCGACGGCGC
Organism: Verrucomicrobiota bacterium; assembly: GCA_041165185.1. Classification (GTDB taxonomy): domain Bacteria; phylum Verrucomicrobiota; class Verrucomicrobiia; order Opitutales; family Opitutaceae; genus JBEANZ01. The sequence continues at coordinate 2,883 of JBEANZ010000505.1, forward strand.
ACCGCGGCATCCCGCTCGTGCGGCTGCCGACGACGAGCCTGAGCCAGGGCGACGGCGGCGTGGGCGTGAAGAACGGCGTGAATTTCTTCGGCAAAAAAAACTGGCTCGGCGCCTTCGGCGTGCCGCACGCCGTCGTCAACGATCTGGGTTTTCTCCACGGCCTCCCGCCGCGCGATCGCCGCGCCGGCCTCATCGAGGCGGTGAAGGTCGCGCTCATCCGCGATGTGGCGTTCTTCGAGTTCATCGCCGCGCACGGCGCGGCGCTCGCGAAATTCGAGCCCGCGCCCTACGAGGCCGTCATCCGCGAGAGCGCGCGGCAGCACATGGAGCACATCGCGACGGCCGGCGATCCGTTTGAACGCGGCTCGGCGCGTCCGCTGGATTTTGGCCATTGGGCGGCGCACAAACTCGAACAGCTCTCGGAGTTTCGCGTGAGCCACGGCGAGGCCGTCGCCATCGGCATGGCGATCGATCTCATCTACGCGCGGCGCGTGGGGCTGTTGCCCGAGCGGATCGCGGAACGCATCCTCGCGCTCATCCAGCAGCTGGGTTTCGAGCTGTTTGCGCCGGTCCGCCAAATCCGCCGCGTGACCGGCCCGCAGGATATGCTCGATGGGCTGGAAGAGTTTCGCGAACACATGGGCGGCCGCCTCACCATCCCGATGGTCCGCGCGCCGGGCGACCGGCTCGACGTGCACGAGATGGACGGCCCGACGGTGAAGTCGGCGTTTGAGGAACTGCGCGAGCGGTATGGGTGAATGGACACGATGAAGCTGAGAGCTGAGAGCCTAGAGCTGAGCGCCAATCATCGATCCACTTTGCGGCTCGCTTGCCGGTCCGGCTCTGGACTCTCAGCTCTGAGCTCTCAGCTCCCCCGTCATGCCTAGCCGCACCGCCATCCTCAACGTCGTCGGCCTCACGCCGCGCGTGCTCGGGCCCGACACACCGCGGCTCTCGGCGCTCGCGCGGGCGGGCGGGTTGATTCGCGTGAAGCCCGTGTTGCCGGCCGTCACGTGCACGGCGCAGAGCACGTATCTCACGGGGCAAACTCCCGCCGGCCACGGCTGCGTCGCCAACGGCTGGTATGACCGCACGCTCGCGGAGCATCATTTTTGGAAACAGTCGAACCACGTCGTGCGCGGGAAAAAACTCTGGGAGACCCTGCGCGAGCGCGTCGCGGCGGCCGTCCCGTCCGGCCCATCCGAATCCCGGCGGACAGGGACGCCCGCCGCCACGTTTACCTGCGCGAAACTTTTCTGGTGGTATAACATGTATGCCACCGCCGACTGGTCGATCACGCCGCGGCCGATGTATCCCGCCGACGGCCGGAAGTTCTTCGACGTCTACTCGCACCCGCTCTCGATCCGCGACGCGATCAAACGCGAACTCGGGGAGTTTCCGTTTCCCGCGTTCTGGGGTCCGCTGGCCGGCATCGCGTCGAGCGAGTGGATCGCGCGTTCAGCCGAGTGGATCGAGGAACGGCACCAGCCCGACCTCTCGCTCGTTTACCTCCCGCACCTCGACTACAACCTCCAACGCCTCGGCCCCAACCACCCCGAAATCGCCCACGACCTCCGCCGCA
>JBEANZ010000506.1:0-6374 GCA_041165185.1 Verrucomicrobiota bacterium
CGACTGGATCGGCGCCTTCGGCGGCCACCCGCTCGCGCAGACGCCTCACCTCGATCGCCTCGCTGCGCGCGGCACCGCGCTCCTCAACGCCCACTGCCAGGCCCCGCTCTGCAACCCCTCGCGCACGAGCCTCATGCTCAGCCTGCGCCCGACCACCACCGGCATCTACGGCCTCTCCCCGTGGTTCCGCACGCTGCCCGAGTGGAAGGACCGCGTCTCGCTCCCGCATCATTTCAAGGCCCACGGCTACCGCACGCTCTCCACCGGAAAAATCTACCACGGCGGCGCCGGCGGTCCCGGCGCCGGCGCCGCCGCCAAGGGCAAAGCCAAAAAGAAAAACGCCGACCCCTCCACCCCGTCTTCTGCGTCCTCCGCCTCACCCGCCAACGCCCCCGAGTTCGACGTCATCGGTTCCGCCGGCGGCGTAGGCGTGCGCCCCGATCACAAACTCATCCGCTCCTCCCCGATGGGCAACAACCCGCTCGTCGACTGGGGCGTGTTTCCGCACAACGACGAGGACAAGGGCGACTACCAAGTCGCGAGCTGGGCCATCGAGCAGCTCAAGGCCGCCCCGAAAGATCAGCCCTTCTTCCTCGCCGCCGGATTTTTCCTCCCGCACGTCCCCATCTACATCACGCAGAAATGGGCCGACCTCTACCCCGACGACGACTCCATCCTCCCCGCCATCAAGCGCGATGACCGCGCCGACACCCCGCGCTTCTCGTGGTATCTCCACTGGGAGTTGCCCGAGCCGCGCCTCAAGTGGGTCGAGGAAAATAAACAGTGGCGCAACCTCGTGCGCAGCTACCTCGGCGCGACCAGTTTCATCGACGCCCAGATCGGCCGCATCCTCGCCGCGCTCGACGCCGCCGGCCTCGCCGAAAACACCCTCGTCGTCGTCTGGGGCGACCACGGCTGGCACCTCGGCGAAAAAGGCATCACCGGCAAGAACACCCTCTGGGACAACGGCACCCGCGTGCCCCTCATCTTCGCCGGCCCCGGCGTCGCGCGCGGCGGCCGCAGCACCCAACCCGCCGAGCTCATGGACATCTACCCCACGCTCGTCGAACTCTGCGGCCTCACCCCGCGCACCGACCTCGAGGGCCTGAGCCTCGTGCCGCAGTTGAAAAACGCCGCCACGCCCCGCGCCCGCCCCGCCATCACGAGCCACAATCAGGGCAACCACGGCGTCCGCAGCGAACGCTGGCGCTACATCCGCTACGCCGACGGCACCGAGGAACTCTACGACCACGCCGCCGACCCGCGCGAATGGACCAACGTCGCCCTCCGCCCCGAACACGCCACCGTCCTCGCCGAACACCGCCGCTGGTTGCCGACCATTGATCGCCCGCCCGCTCCAAACAGCGCGAGCCGCGTCTTCACCTACGACCCCGCGACCGACGAGGTCGTCTGGGAAGGCAAACTCGTGAAGCGCGGCGACCCGATCCCGCAGTAGCCCCGCGTAGCGGCGGGCGTCCCTGCCCGCCGGCTCAGTGGCTCATCGCCCCCGCACTGCTGCCCGACCCCTTTTCATCGTCGCCCCCTTCGACGCATTTCAATTCGTGGTCCTCCCAACCAATTCCTCCCCATGTCTCCCGTCCGCGCCCGACCCCGCCTCCGCCAAATTCGTGTCCTCGCGCTGACAACCGTCACCGCCGTTTCCGCCCTCGCCCAAACCGCCCACGCTCCTTCGACCACGGCATCGGCCACTGCGGGAAAAGACGACGCCGTCGTCCTCTCCCCCTTCGAGGTCAAATCCGGCAACGACCGCGGCTACCAAGCCGCCAACACCCTCGGCGCCACGCGCACCAACGTCGCCATCCGCGATCTGCCCATGCAGATGAACGTCGTCACCGAGCAGCTCATGGTGGACCGCGCCTCTTCGATCTCGATCAGGCGCTCGATGTGAACTTCGCAGCCAACACGGGCCCCAATTCGCCCTACACGCTCCTCGGCCGCCGCACGCCCAACGCCGCGAAATACTCCGGCAACGGCTACGTGCGCTACGAATTCTCGCAGGGCGCGCTCAAGAACACCGGCCTCGGCGTGAGCTACATCTACATGGCCCCGCGCCGCGAAGGCGACGTGCAGCGCTGGTCCGAGAGCTGGAGTCGCTTCGACTTCAACGCGAGCTACCGCATGAAGCTGCTGAACCGCGCGACCAACTTCAGCCTCGTCGTGCGCAACTTCACCGCCCGCGAATACCGCGTGGACCGCGACACCTTCGCGCAGCCGCGGCAGTTCGTCGGCAGCATGGGCGTGGAGTTCTCGTCGTGGCTGAGGCTTCCCGCCTCAGTCTGAAAAACGAGGCGAGACGCCTCGTCCACGACTCTCGGCACTTTTGATTGTGGCGTCCCGCTGGCACCGCCGCGACTGTCCGCATTCGCAAAGCGGAAACCCCCGCCGCGCCGCCGGCATCGGCGTGTGCGGGTTCGCCTCCGCTTTTCGGCACACCCCAACCCCAAGCCACGACCATGAAGCAACCCTTCCCCGCCCGTAGCGCCGCCGTCGCCCTCGCCACACTTGCCACGCTCGCCGGCACAATCGCGCTCGCACAGACCGCCGCGCAACCGACACCCGCTCCGTCCACGAAGAGCGACACGATCACGCTTTCCCCCTTCGAGGTGAACACCGCCAAGGACACCAGCTACGGCGCGCTCAACTCCACCTCGATCACGGCGTTCAACATGCAGCTCCTGAAGACGCCGGTCGCCGCCGACATCTTCACCGAAGAGTTCATGCGCGACGTCGCCGCGACCACCGTGGAGGATTTGCTCAACGGCTACGGCGCGGGCGTCGGCCAAGTTTTCCCAACTCCCGACGCGAACTCGAACGACAACCAGCCGGGCGATCGCGTGGGCATCGGCCCGATCGGCTCGCGCGGCGTCGCGGGGAGTTTCACGCGGCGCAACGGTTTCGTGGCCAGCGCGAGCAGCGCCAACTACACCGACATGTTCGACATGGAGCGCGTCGAGATGATCAAGGGCGCCAACGCGCTGCTCTACGGCTCCAGCGGCGCCGGTGGTGTCGTCAACACCAGTTCCAAGATGGCCAAGTTCGGCAGCGACACCCGCCCGCTCATCACGACCACGATCTCCTCGCGCAACGATCAGTTCGGCTCGCGCCGCTGGATGCTCGACGCGAACTACGGGCTCAAGAATTTCGCCTACCGGTTCGTCTTCCTGAACGAGGATTTGAGTTACCGGCGCCTTTTCATCGGCGCGAAGACGAACGCGTTCTACGGCACCATCGCCGCGCGGCTTCCTCTCGCGACCACTGTGCGGCTCACCGGCCGCCGCAGTGACAACAACCGCATCCTCAATACGACCGTGGGCGATCTCGGTTTCACCAACGCCACGCGCGACCCACGGCACAATTTCGCGCTGCAATACCTGCTCGCGACGAATCAGGCCGGCGCGACGAATCCGAAAACCGGCGCACCCTATCCGGCCGGCGCGATTGCGAACGGCCGGCTGAGCTGGCAAAACGCCTCCTCGTGGGGCGGCTGGGCGCAGCAGGAAGATGTCGATGGCGAGAACTACACGCTCACCGTCGACTCGAATCCGACGCGCTGGCTCGCGATTTCGCTCGGCACCATGTTCGATCGATCCGTGAGCCAGCGGGGTGTCGGCGTCACGTCGTTGCTCGCGCCGCGCGCCTTCAACGCCGCCAATCCCTACGACGACTGGGCCAACGGCTCGTCGTTCGCGATGAATCGCAACAACGACGCCAACGCCGGCCGCCGCATCGCGTATCGCGGGAGCGCCGTCGTGACGAACGAACTGTTCCGCGGCCGCGCAAAAAGCCAGACGGTGCTCGGCTACGATTTGAGTTTCGGCCCCGGCGTGAACGGCGGCCAAGTGAACTACCGCTACTACGAGGCCGACGGAAATTTCCGCCTCTACGACCGCACCAATCCGCGGCCCGCGACGGTGGGCGGCACGACCGCCGACGCGCTCGGCCGGTTTCTCATGCCGACGCTCTATTGGCCCGTCGGTGGCGGCGCGTTGAAGAACCCGTATTTCAAGCCCGGCTCGCGGCGCGTGACCGTCGATGGCCGCAACTACGTTTTGGAAATTCAGAATCCGCGGAACGCGAATTGGGAGACGCCGCTGAACCCGCTCGGCCTGCTCACCCTCGTGCCCGGCTACGCGAGCATCGGTGGCGCGAATCTCGGTAACTACGCCGACACCGCGAAAAACAGCGGGCTCTACGCGGCCAACTACACGCGCTGGTTCGACGACCGCTTCACCACGCTCGTCGGCCTGCGCCTCTCGAAGAGTTTCACGCGCGCGCCCAACACCGTCGCCACCGGCACGCAGGGTTGGAACGACGTCGAGCGCGAGAGCAACAGCTACAACCTCGGCCTGAACTACCGCGTGAAATCCTGGCTCTACGCCTACTATAACGCCGGCCGCACGTTTTCGCCGCCGAGTCGCCCCGGGGATTTTTTCGGCAATCCGCCGAAGGACACCATCGGCCTGAACCACGAGATCGGTTTCAAGTATGAGCCCGCCGACGCCCGCATTTCCGGATCGATCTCCTACTACTCGGCGAACTCCCGCAACGAGACCTTCAACAGCTACTCGGCCTACGCCAACGTCGTGAATCCCACCGGGCTCAACGGCACCTTCAACCCCAGCCTGCGCAACGTCTGGGTGAACCTCGACAAGGAGTCGCGCGGCCTCGAGGTCATCCTCACCGCCGCGCCCACGCGCAACTGGCGCGCGCGCCTCGGCTTCACGCAGCAGGACGGACGCATCCGCACGTCGCTCTCCTATCCGATCCTCTGGAACGACGAATTCTTCTACAACAAATCCACCGGCGGCGTGACCTACGCCAACGGCACGCCGTTCATGGTGCCCACCGACGCCGCCGGCGTCGCGCTCGTCAACGCCGTGACCACCTTGCGCGACCCGATCACCGGCGCGCAGAACGCGCAGCTCACGCTCGCGATGATGAACGACCGCACCAATCCCTACTACGCCTACGGGCAAGGCGGCACGACGACGGTCAACGGACAGCTCCCGACGAACAGCACGGTTTACCGCGCGCTGCGGTTTTTCCAGATTCCGTCGGGCACGGAATTTCTCCAAGCGCGCACGCTGCGCACGGGTTTGCCCATCTCCGAAATTCCCTACGCCTTCTCCGACCCCGCCGGCTACAAGGGCGTGGCCGTCCTCGCGACTTCCGGCGAGCCCACCGTGGGCCATCCGCTCTACCGCGTGGTCTTCACGAACACCTTCGATCTCCGCGAGGGCACGTTCCGCGGCACGTCGCTCGGTGTGACGACGCGCTGGGATCTGGCGAAGCGCACCTACTGGTATACCGAGCCGGACGGCCGCGGCGGCAACACCCGCAAACTCTACCGCGAGGTGACGGTCAATCCGCAGGTGAACCCGTTCCTCGCCTACACCCGCAAATTCGGCCGCTACACCTACCGCGGGCAGATCAACGTGAACAACATTTTCAACCGCTACCAAGTCGAGCTCCGCCCCAGCGGCACGCTCGGCTACACGGTGGAAGACGCGATGTTCGCCACCTACGTCGGCGAGCCGCGACAATACGTGTGGACGAACACGATTAGCTTCTGATGGCGGCTGTTCACGTTCCACTTCAACCGCACGATCAACAACGCCCTGCGCCTGCGCCCCACTTCAACGTTGAGCGTCAAGCGTTCAGTGGTGAGCGTCTACCGGTCCCCACCATGCCCGCCGAACCGAGCCGCGCCGTCTTTCTCTCCTATGCGTCCCAAGACGCCGAGGCCGCGCGGAGCATCTGCGAGTCGCTGCGCGTTGGTGGCGTCGACGTGTGGTTCGATGTCGAGGGCGGACTCGAACACGGCGACGAGTGGGACGCGAAAATCCGCCGCCAGATCAAGGAGTGCGTGCTCTTCATCGCGATCATTTCGAAAAACACGCAGGCGCGCCACGAAGGCTATTTCCGCATCGAGTGGGAACTCGCGGCACAGCGCGCGATGGGCATCGCGAGCGGCGTGGCGTTTATTTTGCCCGTCGTGATCGACGAGACGCGCGAGCCGGATGCGCTCGTGCCGGATCGTTTCCGTGCGGTGCAGTGGACCAAGCTCCGCGGCGGCGAAGTGCCGCCGGAAGTGCAGGCGCGTTTCCTCAAGCTCTGGTCGCACCGGATCGGCGCGGCGAAGCATCAGGAGATGGAGCCGGGGCGCCCCCGCCCCGGAGAACGCGACGAGGGCGCCGCGGCTCCAACAAATTCCAAGGCGGGCCGCCGCATCCCCGCGGCGGCATGGAGCATCGCGGCGTTCGTCGCAGTCGCGCTCGTGGCCGGCGGATTCCTTTGGCTGAAGCATCCGACGGAAAACACGCCGCTCCCGGCGCCGAATGGGGGCGCCAGGA
>JBEANZ010000507.1:0-6945 GCA_041165185.1 Verrucomicrobiota bacterium
ACGCCGCGCCCGGGCCACCTGCTCTTCGTCGCGGAGCACGGCAACATCGCCTCGGCCCTCGTGCGCGGGATGGGGTTTGCGGAAGCTTTCGGCACGCCGTCGGGGCCGACGGCGTGGACGCCCCCCGTTTTCCCCTGCGTGCTCGCGGTGGTCTTTTTCGTGTTTGGCATCAAGACCGTCGCCGCGCTCCACGCGCTCCTCCTGCTGGATGCGCTCTTTGCGGCGACAACGGTTTTCTTTTTTCTCTGCGCGCTGGAGTTCGCCGGCCGCGCGGTGGAGAGAAAATATTTCACGCCCGTGTTCGGCGCGCTCGTCGTGGTTCACCAACTCGCGCTCGGCCCGTGGCTGACGACGGCGTGGTTCGTCGCCATGCTCAACGCCGCGCTCCTCGCCGCCGCGCTCGGCGTGTGGCACGCGCGCGGCGCCGGCTGGCGGTGGCTGCTCGTCGCCGTCTGCGCGCTCCTGCCGCTCACACACGCGGGCAGCGGGCTCGCGGCCGGCGCGGTGGTGCTCCTGCTCGGCGTGCGCGCGGCGCGGCGCGACGGCTGGACCGCCGTGCGCCCGCTCGTCGCGCCCGCTCTCGCCGGCGTGCTCGCGGTCGGCGGCTGGACGGCGCGCAACTACGCGGTCTTCGGCCAACTCATCCCGCTCAAGGCGGCGGGCGCGTTTGAAATCTGGCTCGCCGAGGAATGCACCACCGACGGCGTGATCACCGACGCCACGATGCTCGCCCACCATCCGCTGTGTTCGGCTCCCGCGCTCGCCGACTACACGGCGCGCGGCGAACGCGTCTACCTCGCGGACTTCGCGCCGCGCGCGCTCGCCGTGCGCGAGGCCGGCCTCGGCCGCTGGCTGCGCCACGTCGCCGCGCGCGCGCGCAACGTGTTTCTCCACTGCGACACCACACCGCGCGCGCTCGGCTTCAACCGCCCGCCCTCCCCCGCCGACGCCGCCCGCCTCGTCGCCGCCGGCCTTGCCGTGCGCAGCGGCGGCTCGCTCAACTGGACGTCGCTCGACCTCGCGCCGGCGGAATTCGGCCGCCGCGCCGCCGCCGCACGTCTCGAAAATCTCGACGCCGTGGCGGCGGAGTGGCTCGGCGCGCGCGCCTACGCGGAGCGCCAGGGCGCGCGGCCCGCCGCCGTCGCGAGCGCCTGGCTGTTCGGCGCGGTGCCGCTCGTCGCGCTCCTGCTCGCGCTCGCTCTGCGCCGCGATTCCCCCGAACTAAGGCTCGGCGGGCTCATCTATTTGGTCGCGCTTCTCCCCAACGTCCTCGTCACCCACTACCTCGCGCACCAACTGCACTTCCTCGGGCTGCACGCGTTGTTCCTCGTGAGCGCGGGAGCGGCCTTCTACGAGCGAACTCGCGCCCGTCGTGCGCTGGTTGCGATTGAGGCTCATCGATTCGGCTGACGTCGGAACGGCCACTTCCCGGGGAGCGCACGCGTCCCGCGTGTCGGTGCCGGCGTCCGCCGACACCTCCGAATGTCCTCGGCGGGACGCCGAGGACGGCCTGCGGGACGCAGGCGCTCCCCGGGATACGCGGAGCGGCGTTTTGTGGCGCGAGTCTCAATGATTTGTCCGGCCAGAGGCGCGGTGCCACCGGTAACCCCTCGGCCGCTGCGCGCTTGCCGCCTGGCCGGCCTACTTTTTCTCCTCCGCGCCGTCCTCGTGATACTCGGCGTCGGTGTTCACGTTCCAGAGGTTGAACTTTTCGCCGGTCAGATTTCGCACGGCGAGCAACGCCGTCATCATCGAGTGATCCTGATTGTTGTATTTGTGCATGCCGTTGCGGCCGACGACCTGGAGATTCGGAAACGCCGCCAGCGCCCCGCGGATCACGTCGACGTTGGCCTGGTAGTTCGCGTCGTAAACCGGGTAGGCCTTTTCCATGCGCACGACGGCGCCGCCGCGCACGCGCGCCGGGACGACGAGCCCGAGCTGCGCGAGCTCGCGCGTGCCGAGCGCGATCAACTCCGCGTCCGACGTCTCCCACAGGCCGTCGCCCGCAAAACAAAAATACTCGAGCCCGAGACACGTCGTCCCCGCCTCGCCAATCATCGCTTCACTCCAGTTCTTGAAATTCTGGATGCGCCCCAGCTTCACCGCCGGATCGTGGATGTAGATCCAGTTGTCGGGAAACGGATTCTCCCCGTCCACGATCAGCGCGACGGTCAGGAAATCCCGATAACTCAACCGTGCCGCCGCCGCCCGCACGTCCGGCGCGAGCGGCGGCTCGAACGCCTGCACCGTCTCGCGCAGCGGCATCGAGACGATGAACTCGTCCGCCGCGTGCCGCGTCTCGCGCCCCGCCGCATCGAGCGCCGCCATCGCCGTGACGCGGCCGCCGGCGTGGAAAATTTTCGTCACGCGTTCGCCCATCGCGACGCGCCCGCCCATCGCCGCGAGATCGGCCGCGACTTTTTCCCACATCTGGCCGGGGCCGAGGCGCGGGTAGGAAAACGTCGTGATGAGCGTCTTCACGACCTCGCCGCGTTTGGCGCGCGGCGGGCCGCTGCACGCGTTGAGCACCGCCTTCGCCAGCGAGAGGTTGTGGATGCGTTGCGCGGCCCAGTCGGCGCTCAGCTCGCTCGTGGAGATGCCCCAGACTTTCTCCGTGTAGGTCTTGAAGAAAATTGAAAACAACCGGCGGCCGAAGCGGTTCGACACCCAGTCCTCGAACGATTTCTCCGGCCGACGCGGAACCACGCGCGCCCACAGGTAGCTCGCGACGCACGCGAGGCTGGTGAACACGCCGAGGTTGCCGAGGGCGTTGGCGGGGCGCAGCGGGTAGTCGAAAAATTTTCCGCGATAGAGGATGCGCGACTGCCGCCGCACCTCGATGAAATCGTCCGACAGCCGCGCGCGCCACCAGCGCGTGACCTCGTCGCTCTTACTGAAGAACCGGTGGCCACCGATGTCGAAGCGGTAGCCCGCGTGGCGGACCGTGCGCGCGATGCCGCCGACGTAGTCCGGATCGCGCTCAAGCACCGTGACGGCGAGCCCCGCGCGGCGCGCCTCGTAGGCCGCGGTGAGCCCGGCGGGGCCGGCACCGACGACGAGGAGTTTTTGGGCGGGGGTGGATTCCAAGGGCGCACACGAGAGCGAAGAGCGACCGGCGCGCGCAACTGGATTCCGCGCGGAGCGGCGGCTTTCCAGCCGCCGGGCGTGTAGGCTGGAAAACCGCCCTGACGGGCAACCGTCACCGGGCGATGCGCTCCCGTCGCGCCGCGCGCCGAAATCTCGTTGCGCCCCGCTCCGCCGCGCCGCACTCCCGGGGCGCGCATTTTCGCACGCCATGTTTCTCGATTTTCTCGTCAGCCTGCTGCTGTTTGCGATCGTCACCGCCGGCTTGGCGTGGCCGCTCGCGGCGCGCCTGCGGCTTGCGCCCGCTGAGAAAATCCTCGCCGGCGCCGCGCTTTCGCTGCTCGGCGTGTTTGTTTTCGGTTGGGCGGTTTTTGTTTTTCACCCGCCGACGCTCCTCTTTTGGCTGCTCCCGCCGCTCGCCCTGACCGGGCTCGCTGAGAGCCGGCGCGAGCTCGCCACCACGTGGCGCGACGCCGACGCCCGCGCGCTGCTCGTCGCGCAACTGCTCGTGAGCGCGTGGTGCGTGGGCTGGCTCGCGCTCGTCCAGAGCTATTCGGGCGGCGGCTGGGCCGGCGACTGGTTCGAACACTGGGAGCGCGCGAAATTTTTCCTCGAGCACTGGCCGCTCGACCGAAATTTCCTCGTCACCTACCCGCTCACCGCGCGCCCGCCGCTGGCGAACATCATCACCGGCGCGTTCCTCCGGCTCACGCGCACCGACTTCGCGCACTACCAACTCGTGAGCACGCTGCTCGCGAGCCTCGTCTTCCTGCCCGCGGCCGTGCTCGCGCGGCGGTGGGGCGGGCTCCGTGCAATCGCCGTGCTGGCGGTGCTGTTCATGGTGAGCCCGCTGTTCGTCCAGAACGCCACCTTCGCGTGGACGAAGCTCCCCGCCGCGTTCTTCGCGCTCGCCGCGCTCTACTTTTTCCTGCGCACGCACGAACGCGCGCCCGGGCCCGACACCGACGCCGCTACTGCCGCCACGGAGAAAAACGCACCACTGCTCGCCGCGCTCTTCGCCGCGCTCTTCGCCGCGTTCCTCGCCGCCGCCCTGCTCGCGCACTACTCGGCCGGCCCCTATGCGGTCGCGCTCGGCGGCGCGTGGCTCGGGCTCGGTTGGGGGCGTCGCCGCGACGCGGCGTGGTGGCGGCTCACAGGCCTCGCGGCGCTCGTCGGTGCGCTCGTGCTCGCGCTGTGGTTCGGCTGGGCGCTCGCGCACTACGGCGCGGCCGGGACGCTGCTCACCAACTCCAGCGCCACCTCTCGCGACGTGCGCGAAGGCAACCAGCTTCTCAAGATCGCGCTTAACCTCCGCGACACGCTCGTCCCCCATTTTCTCCGCGACCTCGACCCCGCGCTCATCGCGCAACGCAGCACGTGGGGCTGGCTGCGGGACTGGTTTTTCCAGTGCTACCAACTTAGTTTCCCGCTCGCCTGTGGCAGTGTCGCGTGGCTCGCGCTCCTCTGGGAAAGCGTCCGCGCCGCCCGCACCGCCCCCGTGCCCGCGCGCCGGTTTTGGCTCTGGTTCGGCGGCTGCGTGACGGTGCTCGGCGTCGCCGCGCACGGCGCGCGCGACCACTGGGGCCTCGCGCACATCTGCCTGCATGCGCTCGTGCTGCTGGCGCTCGCGTGGCTCGCCGCGCGCTGGAGCGCGCTCGCCCGCCCGTGGCGCCTCGCGCTCGCCGTCGGCGCAACCGTGGATTTCGTCTGCGGCATCGCGCTGCAATTCGGCGTGCAGAGCTACGCGCTCGATCGGTGGCTGACGCCAAACCGCCCGCCCGACGAGGCGCTCCGCAGCTACAGCGAGCCGGCGTTCATGAACCTCGTGGGCAAGGTCCACAACCAACTCGATTTCTTCGGCGACGTGTTTCCGGCGCCCGCGCCGCTCGTATTCGCGCTGCTCGCGGCGTTGCTCGTGTGCGCCCTCATGCGCACCCGCGTCGCGCGCTAATCGAGATCACGGCGCGCGCGCTTGCTTCCGGCGACCATGCACCCGCTTCCCGCGTCCACCGCCACCGCGCGCGATCTTCCGCTTGAGGGCCTGCGGGGGTTGTGCGCGGGCGCGGTGCTTTACGCCCATGTGTTCGCACCCACCAACGCCCTCGATCCACGCTGGGCGCCGCCGTCGCAGTTCTGGTGGTTCAATTTCGGCGACGCCGCCGTTCTGATTTTTTTCACGCTCTCTGGCTACGTGATCGGGCTCACCACAACGGGTGCGGCGGCGCCCGCCGCGCGGCGCGACTATCTCGCGCGCCGTGCGCTGCGGCTCGGGCCGATCACTGCGTTTGCCATCCTGCTCGCGTGGGCGCTCGCGCCTGCGACACCGCTCCGCACGGTGATCGGCAATCTGTTGTTCCTCCAAAACGCCGCGCCCTACCCCGGCGGATTTTCCATCCCAGTGCTGCCGAACAACCCGAATCTCTGGAGCCTCCACTACGAGGCCGCCTACTACCTCGGGTTTCTCGCGCTGTGGCGCTGGGCGCCGCGCGCGGGCGTCGTGTGGGGCGCGCTGATCGGCCTCACGTTCGCGCCGCTCCTGGGGCTCGCGCCGGGCACGCTCGTCGGGCGGCTCGCGTGCGGCGGGCTCTTCTGGTTCGGCGGGCTGTGCGTGGCGTGGCAAACCCCCGCCGGAGTCGGCGAGCCCGCCGCGCGCCGCACGGCGTGGCCGGCGGCGCTGCTCGGCAGCTATGCGATCTGGTCGCTTGCGCCGTTGCGCACGTTTCTGGTCGAGGGCGGCGGCGAACGCCTCCTGTGGCCGACGGTCGCGTCGCCGCATCGGCTCGATTTTCTACCTGCGTGCGTGTGGTTGCTGCTCGCCACGACCGGACGCGCGCCCGCGCTGTGCCGCGCCCTCGCCGTGCTGTGTCTTGGCTGGGCGACGCTCGGGCTCGGTTACTACGTCGTGGCGGGCGCGCTCGTCACCCGTGACTACGCCGCCGCCGTGGCGCTCGCGGCGGCATGGCTCGCGTGGCGTTGGCGGCCGGAGGCGACGGCCCTCGCGCGCCTCGCGCCGGGCGGCGCGATCTCCTTCGGCGTCTACGCGGTGGCGCTGCCGATCCAGTTTGGCCAGCGCGATTGGCTGCCGGAGTTCGCGGGCTCGGCGTTCACGTTTTTCGTGCGAGCGGGCGTGGTCGTCGGCGCGGCCGTGGCGGCCGCGTGGTTCCTCGAGCGTCGCCTACAACCCTGGTTGCGCCGACGCCTCGCTCCGCGCGCCACCCGATAAGCCCGTCGCGCCCCTCCGGCGCCGCGGCCCACAGCGTAGAGCGCGTGAAGTGCGACGCGCGTTGCACTTGTGCTCGCCCTGTCCGCGGCGATTCCCATGCTCGCCGCCGCCGTGACCGCCCGCGCCGAACTCCAATGCCCGACCCCGTCGTCGCCGTCGTAATCCCCGTCTTCAACGAACACGCCGTGCTCCCCGAGCTCTTCGCGCGGCTCGCCGCGCTGTTCGACGGCGGCCACGGCTGCGCGTGGCGCGCCGTGCTCGTCGACGACGGCAGCCGCGACGACTCCGCCGCCCTCATCCGTGCGCAATCGCAACGCGACCCGCGCTTCGAACTCGTCGAACTCTCCCGTAACTTCGGCTTTCAGGCCGCGCTCACCGCCGGCCTCGCCCACGCGCGCGGCGCCGACGCCATCGTGACGATGGACGCCGATCTCCAGGACCCGCCGGAACTCATCCCGCAACTCGTCGCCGCCTGGCGCGGCGGCGCAGAGGTCGTGCGCGCGATGCGTCGCACGCGCGCGGAGAAGGGGCTGCGCCGCGCGGGCTTCGATGCGTTTCACGCGCTCTTCGGGCGCGTGTCGGATTTCCCCATCGAGTCCAACGCCGGCACCTTCGGCCTCATCGGTCGCCACGCGGTC
>JBEANZ010000508.1:0-3289 GCA_041165185.1 Verrucomicrobiota bacterium
AGGAGGCAGGCGGCGACGGAGGCGAAGAGCCAGAACGGGCGGGGAAAACGCGGGTTGTTTTCCGTTGGGGCGGTGGCGCGGACGAAGCCGTAAAGCGTGACGAGATAGAGCAGACCGCAGAGGAGCTCGGTGCGTTGGGCGACGCAGACGACGGTTTCGGTTTGGAGCGGGTGCAGCGCCCAGAGGAGCGCGATGAAGCAGGCGAGCGAGCCGGGGGCGGTGGGCGTGCTCGGGGTGCCGACGACGTTGCCCGCGATCATGTTGGTTTTCGTAGGGCCGCCGCTTGCCGGCGCGCCGTCGCGGTTATCACGCGCAAAGCGCGA
This sequence comes from Verrucomicrobiota bacterium, assembly GCA_041165185.1. Classification (GTDB taxonomy): domain Bacteria; phylum Verrucomicrobiota; class Verrucomicrobiia; order Opitutales; family Opitutaceae; genus JBEANZ01. The sequence goes on from JBEANZ010000508.1 coordinate 324, forward strand.
CGGCGCGCCGGCAAGCGGCGGCCCTACGGGAGCAAGACCGTTCGCAGTTGGTCCCGCGGGATCGAGCGTCCGGCGCGCGAGGCCGAGGAGCGCGAGGGCGGCGAGGGCGTGGAGGGCGACATTGGTCGCGTGGTAGCTCCACGGGCGCGCGCCGCTGACGGCGTAGTTGAGCGCGAAGGTGAGGTTGACCAGCGGGCGGCCCGTCGCGGTGCTGCCGTCGGCGGGCGGGGCGAACACCGCCGACGAGAAGAGGTCGCGGATCGTGGGGTTGTTCACGACGGCGCCGAGGTCGTCGAAGAGGAACGGGACGACGAGGGAGTTGGCGTAGGTGAGCGCGATGGCGGCCACGAGCAGCGCGGGCGACCAACGGGCGAGCCGCGGCGACCACGGACCGGCGGCCGGCGGCGACGGCTGCGGCCGGGGAGTTTTCGCGGGGGTGGGGCGCATGGACAGGCGGGGCGACTGAGGCCGCCTGAAGGCGGAACTACGAACAAGAAAAAGCTCCCTCGGTTGCGAGGGAGCTGGGGGAGGCGGAGAGGCGGGGTCGGCGACCCCGCCCTACAACAGGCTCGTCAGAAATTGAACGTCGAGGTGAGCGTGAATTTCCGGGAGTCGATGATGCGGAAGGCCCAGGGCGTGCCGTCGAAATTCACCTGCGTCGGCATCAGGCGGCCGCCTTCGGTGACGTTTTCCACGTTGAGCTGGAGCTTCCACGCGATCTTGTCGGAGTAGATTTTCCGGCCGTAGGACACGAAGAGGTCCGTGTAGAAATTGCCGGAGTCGTAGACGGGGCGCGTGACGTCGTTGAGGTTGATCACGGTGGGCGAGTTCACGGGGTCGCCGACTTTGCCGAAGAAGCCGATGGCGGCTTTCGATTCCCACCGCTCGGCCCCGCCGATGGCGACGCCCTTGAGCGCGCCTTCACGGAAGGCGTAGCTCGTCAGGAACGAGCCGCGATACTGGCGCTCGAGCGGCGAGCGCGCGCCTTCGAGGGCCTTGGCGAGCGCGACCTGCGATTGGACGACGTTGTTGAAGTAGGCCTGCGCGCTGGTGTTGCCGTCGGTGTTCTCGACCTGGGCGACGCCGGTGTAGCCGTAGCCGGTCCAGAATTTCGAGAGCGACCAGCGGCGGCTCGTGGTCGGGTCGGTGAAGTCGGGGATGTCGGCGGCGGCGCTCGTGGTCCACTTCGGGAGGCGCTCGGCGAGCCAGGCGTCGTATTGCGGCGCGATGTTCTTGTAGGTGCTCAGGAGTTTGCTGCCGGTGAGCTTCATCGTCCAACTCGAGGTCGGGTTAAACGTGAGCTGCAGTTCGGTGCCCTTGACCTTGCTGTCCTGCGTGGCGCCGGAGCTGAGGCCGCTGTAGTAGTTCAGCGGGAGTTGGATGAGGTCGTAGATTTTCTGCTGGTTGGCGGTGTCGGCGACGTTGTTGACGTTGTCGGTGTTCCAGTTCGCGACGGAGATGATTTGGGTGAGCGTGCGGCCGGCGGCGATGCCGTTGCGGATGCGCTGCACGGCGCTGGCCCACGGAAGGCCCGTCGTGGTGTCGGAATAGGCGAGGCGCGTGAGGAGCGTGCCGGCGGCGCCGGTGCGCTCGTTCTCGCTCTGGTTTTCATACCAGTTCAGGCGGACCACGAGTTTGTTTTTGAAGAGATTGAAACCGACGCCGATGTCGGAGCCCTTGCCGGTGGGCTTGGCGAGCGGCTTGAAGAAGTAGTCCGTCTGGTAGGTGGCGGGCGGGTTGAAGTTGTCCGACTTGTTGTAGTAGAGCGTCGTGCCTTGGAGGAGTTCGGAGAGAAACGAATCCTGGCCGCCGGCGTTGCGCGCGAAGTCGAGGCCCTTGAGCGGACGGAAGGCGGCGCCGAGAGTCTTGGTGTCGCCCTTGAGCGCATCCCACCGGCCCCAGCGGCTCATCACGACGTCGTGGTTGATGAGGCCGGTGGAGTTGGTGGTGAAGAGTTCGGCGTTGGTGAGCGCGGGCGCGGTGACCTTACCCAACACATCCGTGAGTGCGCCGGGCGTGGTGATGCGCGCGCGGTAGTTGTCGTGGCGCCAGCCGAGCGTGGTGATGAGGCGGTCCTCGAGGAGGTAGCTCTGCGCGGCGAACGTCCAGCTCTTCACCTCGCGGCGGGTGCGGAAGCTGCCGGCGCTGGAGAACAACGCCTGCTCGGTGACGCTGTCGTTTTGGAACTGCTGCGTCGTGTGGTTAAACACCTGAATCTGCGAGGTGAACGGCGCGTTCCAACCTTGGTTGCCGTAGAAGCCGGCCGAGTGCGTCGAGACGCCCTGCGCGCCGCCGGGGCTGGAGAGATAGTATTTCCGCATGAGGGCGGAGGTGAGCGCGGACTGCTGGCCGGGGAGCGCGAGGTTGGCGACGTAGCGGAGCTTCGCGTCGGCATCGCCGTCCACGAAATTGTTGCGCCAACGCTCGACGGCGCGCTTGACGTTTTGGCCGGTGTAGAGGCCGAGGAGGCGGTGGCGGCCGAGCCATTTCAAAACGCCGCTCTGCTTCGTGAGATCGAGATCGTAGGCGAGCATCGCGCGGTAGTTGTCGTCGGTCTGCGGGGAGAAAAATGTGTCGAGACCGCCGCCCACGCCCTCGGAGACGAAGGGCAGGCCGAAGTAGGGATTCACCGTGCCGTTGATGTTCTTCACGTTGGTATCGACCTGGATGGTCGCGCCGGTGAGCTGGCTCATCGTGTAGTTGTCGAAGCCGTCGATGTCCTGTCGCAGCCAGCCGGCGGTGAAGTAAAGGTTGGGCAGGATCTGCTGCTCGATTTCCAAGTTGTAATTCGCGGCGCGGAGCTGCGCGAAGTTGGTCTGGAGGTGGTTGTATTTCGTCCAGTCGTAGATCGATTTTTTGGTCACGCCGGGGATCTGGTAGCTGCCGTAGGTGAAGGTCCGGCCGTTGATCGTGGCGGTGGGAATCGGCAGGCTCAGCGAGGAGGACCATTGACGGTCGGCGATCAG
>JBEANZ010000509.1:0-5838 GCA_041165185.1 Verrucomicrobiota bacterium
GAGCTTGGTTTTGAGCAACGCGGGCCAGCGCACACGCCCGCGCGCGGCGTGGAAAGCCCGAAGTGCGCGCGAGCGTCTGCCGTTTTGAAAAGCGGTAAGGGCAACCGACCCTCCGTTCGTCGGCTACTTCGACGGCGCGAGCGCCTTGATTTCGGGGTGGTCGAGCAGGTAGGCGCGGCGCTGGTCGGCGAAGGCTTTCAGGCTGCGCGGGCCTTGCTCGAGGCTCGCGAGGAAATCCTCGTGGCTCTCGAGCTTGCGGGTGTCGCGCTTCACGTCGGCGGCGATGAGGTCGTGGTAGCGCTGCGCGATCGGGCCGAGGCGGTTCCAGTCGAGCCACGTCTCGGCGAGCTCGCGGACGTAGCCGAGGTATTTCGCGCGGAGCGCGGGGACGGCGAGGAGCTTGGCGACGAGCGGGGAGTTTTCGTTGGTGGCGTTGATGAGCGGATCGGTCTTCACGCCGTTGCCGCGCGGGCCCATGCCGCCGAAGCCGCCGCGGCCGGGACCGCCGAAGCCGGGCGGGCCGCCGCGCGGGCCGTCGCCAGGCGGGGTGCCAGCAACGCCGTCGGGGCGCGGGCCGGGGCCACCGGGGCCACCCGGACCGCGTCCGCCAGGGCCGCCGCCGCCGAAGCTGAAGGTTTCGTTCATGTCGTGCGGGACGAGGTGGAGGCGGCCGGCCTCGTCTTCGGCGATGCTGTAGTCGCTCGTGCGTGTCCAGAAACCGTCGCCGTTGACGAACGTGAGATCGAGCGCGAGGAAGCGGAGCGCGCCGTCGATGTCGAGGAGCGGGGCGAGCGCGGCCTCGAGGTTTTCGGGCGCGGTGTCGCGGAGGGTTTTCGCGAGCGTGATGAGGCGGGCCCAGGATTTCGGGTCTTCCTTGGATTTGATTTCGTAGATGCGGCGGTAGGGCTCGGGGTCGTCGCCGAGGTAGGCGAGGTTGCCGCGGCCACCAGGGGAGCCGGGGACTTTCCAGCGCGCGCCCTTGGCGGTGTGAAAACGATCCTGAACGAAGTCCTTGTTGAACTGCTCGGCGTTGGCGTAGACGCCCCAGTTTTCGCCGTTGATGACGACGCGCACGAAATTCACGCGCGGGGTCGGGAGGTAGTTTTGCGCGATGGCGCTGTAGAGCACGGGGCGGAGGAAGGAGGCGTCTTCGTGGGAGTTGAGGAGGTTGAGCGTGCGGAAGCCGAGGAGATTTTGGCGCGAGTGGACGTCGTCGATGGTGAGGTTGAGCGAGCGCTTCGAGCCGGCGCGCACCATCATGTAGGACGACATGCCGCGGAAGTGGACGCCGACATCGCGGTAGGGTCTGCCGTCGACGATGAGCGCGGCGGGGACCTCCACATCGGTCTTGTGGAAGTCCTCGAGTTCCTGCTCCCAGTCGGCGGACTCGAAGGTGAGAAACAACGTGCGGAGAGTGTCGGGCGCATAGAGGGACTCCGTGGTGTAACTCTTCACGTCGGCGGTCGCGAGGTGGACGCCGGGCGAAGTGGGCTCGGCGCGGCCGCCGCGACCGCCCGGGAAACCGCCGCCACCCGGACCACCGGGACCGCCACGACCGCCGCCGGGGCCGCCGCCACCGCGGCCGAAACCGGGACCGGGCGATGGGTTGGCTTTGAGGAATTCACGCGCGGTGGCGCGCTCGGTGGCGTCGAGGCGCTTGTCGCCGTTGTGATCGAATTGGGCGAGAATCTTGCGCTCCTGCATCATCATGCCCCCGGGGCCGCGTCCGCTGGGGCCGCCGCCACGCGGGCTCGACGGGGGTGTCTCCTGCGCAAGCAAAACGGCAGCGGAAAGGAAAACGCCGGGAATGGCGGTGCGGATGACGGACAGGAGGCGGGTGTTCATGCGGTGGCGAAGGGAGCGGCCCGGTGGGGGAGACGCGAAGCGACCGCAATAGTCACGCGAGATGCGCCCGACGCAATCTTCCGAACGGATCGTCGAGTGGCGAGTCGGCCGGCGGCGCACGAAACGAGGCGGAACAACCCGGCCACGAGTCGCGCGCACCGATGGAAGCGGGCGGGCGCGTCTGTGGCCGGCGATTTTTCGTTCGCGCGCGTCAGTGCACGAGCAGATGGCACCCCAGCCCGCCTGTCTTCTGGAAAGCGCCCGAGGTCAGGTCGCCATCGTCGAGGATCGCGTCGACGCGTTGCAAGAGTGCGTCGGTGGCGTTACTGCCGCGCAGCACGATGTTGTGGCTTGGCCCGGACCACTGGAAGTTGCCGCCGAGCGGCGAGGTGGCCGTGAACGACTCCGGCAGGTAGCCCGTCAGTCCCGGTGGAATCACGCCGGCGCCGGCGGCCAGTCGCCGTGCTCAAGGGTGTAGCGCTGAAACGCCGCTTCGAACTGCCGGAAATCGTTCGCGAGACGGGAGGCGAGGGAGCGTTCGCGCACGCGTTGAAAGGCCGGGAGCGCGACCGCAGCGAGGAGGCGGATGATCACGACGACGACCATGATTTCGACCAGCGTGAATGCGCCGGGGAGCGGGCGCTGCCGCGGCGGCTGCTTCGACCCGGCGACGGCGCGGCGCGCGCGCACGGGCGCGGGCGGGGGCGCGGGCGGGGCGGGGCGGGGCGCTGGCACGGTGGGTAGATAACGTGACACCCGCAGCAAGGAATCCTCGCTGCGGGTGCGTTTTCCGGGAGCGACTACTGCACGGTGACGAACGCCGGCTGCGTGTAAGTGGCGGCGTTCAGGTTGTCGTAGGCTTTGACGACGACTTGGTAGCGGCCGGCGGTGGCGCTGCTCCAGTTGCAGGTGTAAGGCGCAGCGAGCGCGGTGCCGACGAGCGACGGGCCGACGTAGAATTCCACTTTCTTGATCCCGTCCGCATCGTTCGCGGTGGCGGTGAGCGCGACGACGGCGGAATTGTTGACGACGAGATTCGCGGGGATAGTCAGCGCGACAGCGGGCGGCGTGGCGCCCGCGGGATTGGAGCTGATGAACACGTAGCCGGCGCCGGAGTTGGCGAGGTTGTCGTTGGCCAGATAGCCGACGATCATCGTGCCGGTGGCACCAGCGGCGGGCGGCGTGTAGGTGAGATTCGGCGCGGTGCCGGTGACAGTGCCGACGATGCCGGACGTGGTGTAGGCAAACGTGAGCGGGTCGTTGTCGGCGTCGGTCGCGGCGAGCGCGAACGCGACGGGCGCGCTGCCGAGGACGTTGAGCGCGATCGGTTGCACGACGGGCGCGTGGTTGATTGGCGGCGGGGTGTAGGTGGCACTGGTCTCGAACGCGCCGAGATCGGGATTGGCGCCGAGCGTGATGCGGGGGCCGGAGGACTGCGCGACGACGTATTCCTGATCGACGGTGTAGCCTTTCGCGAGCGCGGCGGGGGCGAGCGGGCCGGCGGCGTCGATGTTATCGGATCCGTTGACGAGATGGAAATCGCCGCCGGCGAGGTTGGCGAAGCCGGGGTCGTTTTTCCCGGCGTAGTCGCCGACGATGAGGTTGGCCCAGCCGTTGACGATCGCGTTGGAGGGGTGGCCATACCAGTCCTTGCGCGTGCCGGGGCTGATCCAGTTCAGGCCGAGATCGACGGTAGGGCTACCCTTGGTGGCGATGATAAACGCGGTCTTGTAGAGGTTCGCGTTGATGGCGGCGTCGGTGAAGAAGACGTTGTTGCGCGCATCGACTTTCTCGAGCACGGGCGCGCCGCCGGTGTAAACAGGATCGGGGAGCGAGAAGAGGCAGGCGCTGTTGCGGTGGTTGACGATGGTGTTGTGGTAAAAGTAGAGCGTGCCGCGGTGCTGCTGGGCGTAGGAGTTGGCGCCGTTGTAGGCGGCGAACGCCACGACGCCATTGCTGGCGGCGCTGCCGGCGGAGGCCTGGAGCGTGATGCTGTTGCCGTAGACAAACGCATCGCGGTAGTCGGGCTGCTGGTCGATGTAGCCCACGCCGCCCTGCGGATCGAGGATGGCGAAGACCTCGGAGCCTTCGGTGGTGACGACGGTGTTGTAGCGGATGACGGTGCCGGAGGAGCGGTCCTTGATCATGGTGCCGTGGCAGCCGACGCGCAGCGGCCCGAAGCGGTTGAACTGGTAAACGGCGCCGACGGACTCGACGTAAATGTGGTGCTCGCCGTAGCCGTTGGTGACGCCGGTCATGGTGGGCTGGCCGTTGTCGTGGAAATAATTTTTCTCGATCAGGATGTCGGCCGAGGCGGCGGCGGCGCCGAACTTGGAATTCGCGAACAGGCCGTTGCCGTTGAAACTGATTTCGCAGCCGCGCACGATCAGGTGTTGCGCGAACTCGACGTAGATGCCGCACGCGAACGGGTGGTAGTTGCGCGAGACGCCGTGCGAGTCGGTGAAGTGCGGCGCGCCCGTGGGATCGTAGAGGGCGTTGCGGATGTCGAGCGACTCGATGGTGATGTAGGAGGGAAACGTCTTCCCGTAAACGTAGCCGGCCGCGCGCGGCGTAATGATGATGACGCCGAGATTTTCGAAGACGAGATTGCGGAAATTCACGTTCGGGTCGGTGACCGCGCCGTCGCCGTCGATGACGGGCAGTTTGCCGGTGACAGGATCGGGGATGCCGCGGATGAGGATGGGTTGCGCGGCGGTGCCGGAGGCGGAGATTTGGATGATCTCGTGGTAGCCGCCGGGCTTGGCGTGGATATTGACGATGTCGCCGGGCTTGAGCGCGGCCCAGTTGACGTCAGCGAGTTTTTTGAGCGGCGCGGCCGGGAGGCCGACGTCGTAGGTGGCGGCGCAGGCGCGGGCGACCGCGAGGAGCGGGAGCAGCGCGAGGCCAAGGGCGGAGCGGAGGGTTCGTTTCATCTGAGGTATGGATTATTAACTATGATAAACGCCGGGCGTGAGCCCGGAGCGGGGCGGATAAAAGATCCCGCTACCTACCAATCAGTGAAACGCGCGGCGGTTATTACAGGGCCGCGGAAAATAATTTCCGCGGGCGCGCGCCCGAGGTGCGCCCGGCCGAGGCACGCCACCGAAGCGAGCTACCGAGGCGCGCAACTGAAGCGCGCGCGCAGCAGACGATCAGGCGCGAGCCGCCCTACGGCGGCGGCGCGGCCGAAATCGGGCTCGGCGCGGCGGAGACCTTGGCCTGCCACTCGGCCGCCTCGTCAGCGCGGCCGAGGGCGGTGTAAACGTGCGCGAGCTGCGCCGCGAGTTCGTCGGGCGCGCGGCGGCGCGCGGGCGGGAGTTTGGCTTGGCGCGCGAGGAGCGCCGCGTAGCTCTCGCGCAGGACGGGCTCGGCGGCGGCGGGCTGGCCGGCGCGGACGAGGGCCCGGCCGAATTGGCCGCGCACGTAGTGGGTGTTCCACTCGTCGGGGCGCAGGCGCACGAGCGACTCGGCGGTCTCGCGCCAGATGGGCAACGCCTCCGCGCCGCGGCCCGCGTGGTCGAGCGCATCGGCGAACACCACGGCATCCGCGACCGTGCTCGGGCCGTCGGGGCCGAACTCGCGTAGCGCCGTCGCGTAGGCGGTCCCCGCCGGTGCGAGCGCCTCCTCGTAGCGGCGCGCGATGACGAGCATCCCGGCGAGATTCTTGAGGTAGTTCAGCGTCGTGATGTGCCCGGGGCCGTTGGTGCGCCCGCTGATCTCGGCGGCGCCGCGCATGATTTCGATCGCGGCGGGCAACTGGCCGTTGCGCCCGCGCGCAAGGGCGAGGCGCTTCATCGCGAGGAGCGTGGCGCCGTGCTCCGAGCCGCGCGCACGACCGGTGTCGGCAACCAGCTCCGTCAACACCGTGTCGGCCTCGGCGTATTTCCCCTGCACATAGAGCGCGTTGCCGAGATGGCTGAGCGCGCGCAACCGCTCGGGATGATCGGAGCCGACCTGCTGGAGCAACGCGGCGTGCAGCTCGCGGAGAACGGG
>JBEANZ010000510.1:0-3303 GCA_041165185.1 Verrucomicrobiota bacterium
GAGTTGCTCACGTCGAGCTTGGAGACGCCGCCGGAGACGATGACGCGGCCGTCGAGGAACGTGAGGCTCTCGTTGGCGTAGAATTGGCGGGTGAGCTCGTAGTTGGCGTCGCGGGTGTTGATGACGCCGGTGTGCGTGAGCGGGCTGAGGATCACGCCATCGAAGTTCAGCGGGGTGTTGGTGAGATTTTCGTTGAGCACGCCCTCGGGGCCGTCGGGGAGGCGGCGGGTGTAGGCGAAGCCGGCGCTGGTGACGGAGGAAACTTCGCTGATCTTCACGTTGTAAACCCAGTCGTTTTGGAAGTTCTGCTTCTTGTCCGTGACGGTGGAGCGCTGGCCGCCGCGGGTGAAGAAGCGGGTCTGCGCCGGAGCGGGCGAGGCCGTAAACGTCGGGCCGGGCCCGTAGATCAGGCCGGGCGTGTAGAGGCCGGTGCGCGGATCGCGGGCGCCGCCGGGGATGGCGTTGGCGAAGTTCAGGCCCTGGTTGTCCATGTAGTAGTAGGCTTGGCGGGCGGCGACGCGGACCGAGAGGTTGTCGTTGAGATCGCTGGTGAAGACGGCGCGGTAGGCGGAGCGATTGTCGACGCGGTAAATGTCATCCGCATAGACGGAGCGCCGGGCCGGCACGCCGGCGAGCAGCGTGGCGGTGTTGGTGGAGCCGGACGAGGGATCGATCGGGATGCCAAGGTAGGCACCGGCCCGCCAACGCGAGAACTCGGCCTGGAGGACGACCTTGGTCTTCGGATTGAATTGGTAGGTCAGCGACGGCGCGATGGTGTGGCGCTTCGTCGCGGTGTTGCCGTAGTAGTTGTCGAAATCGCGGTAGGCGACGAGGAGGCGGTAGGCGAACGGCGACTTCGCGTCGCCGAGGCGGCCGGTGGAGTCGAACTCGATGCTGCCCGCGTCAAACGCGCCGTAGTCGAGCCGCATGCTGTGGCGCGGGGCGACGAAGAGGGGCTTCTTGGTGACGTTGTTGATCGTGCCGCCGGGGCTGCCGGTCGGCGCGAGGATGGCGTTGGGGCCTTTGACGACCTCGAGGCGGTCGAGCGTGAGCGGGTCGATGTTGGCCTGCGTGATGTCGTAGAACCCGTCGACGGTCGCGCCGTCGATCTGGAAGCCGCGCACGGTGACGCGGTCGAGGCCGTTGGGGAGCGTGGACTCGGTGACGCCGGGGACATACTTGAGCGCATCGAGGATGCGCACCGCGCCGACGTCTTTGAGGAGGGCCTCGGTGACGACGTTGATCGTCTGCGGCGAGTCGAAGATGGCGGTGCGGATGCGGCCACCGCTGGTGACCTCGGCGGCTTGATAGCGGTTCGGCGCCGCGGCGGAGACTTCGAAGACGTTGAGTTTGACGACTTCGTCGGCGGGCTTCGCGGCCGGAGCCTGGGCAAAGACCGCGGGAGCGGTGAGGACCGCAAAAATGCGGGCGGCTAGGGATTTCTTCATAGGTGGGTTCGATGCGGTGTTAGGGTTGGCGATCTGCTCCGTGGCCGGGCGCGTCTGGCGGTCGCGCCTGATCACGAAGGCTCCGGATTTCCCATCCAAGTCCACCCTCAGCGCGGTGCGGGCGACCAGCCGATCGAGCGCCTCGCGAATCGCGAAGGTGCCCTGCACGGGATTGGTCGTCACACCTCGCACGTCCTCGATCAGATAGACAACTTGCGCGCCCGCCTGATCGGAAAACTTCTCCAGCGTCACCTCCGCGTCCGCCGCCGCGAGGGCAAACGAACGTCGGGACAACTCCGCCGCGGCGTTGAGCCGCAGCGTCGAGGTCCCGAAAAAAAGGCTCAGCGTGAGCGTCAGGAGGAGGCTGGGGAGCCGGCCGGCCTGACGGTTGAGGGGAAACATAGAGGAGGTTTTTCCATCGGTCCGGAGGCCGACGGCGCGGGGAAGACGCGGTGACCGTCGATTCCCGCTATCGGTTTTCCAACTTTTTTTTCCGCAACACCAGCGTGCCATCGGCCACATGATCCACTTCGAGGTCGAGCGTCGCGGCGAGGAGCTGAGTGAAGCCCGCGAGGTCATCGCCGCGGAAACGTCCGCCCACGCGGAGCGACGCGAGCGCGGGATCAGCGAGGATGACGCGCTGGCCGGAGCGGCGTTGGAATTCAAGGACGAGCTCGGCGAGCGTCGCGCCGCCGAGGCGCAGGAGCGGGGCCTGCCACGCGAGGGTGCGGGCGATCTCGTCGGCGGTGACAGTGGTCACCACGACGGTGGCGTTCGCGGGTGCGGCGGCGGACGCCGCGGGTGCGAGGGAGATGACGGCGCGCTCGTTGGCGGTCAGCAGAGTGTCCGTTGGTGGAACGCGTTGTCCCCAGCGCGTTGGATTCGTCGCGGTGGCGGTTGAACGCGCGTTGGGGACGACGCGCTCCACCTCGGAGACAGAGACTTTGCCCTCGGTGACGAGCACGTCGACGGCAGCGACCTGGAGATTCACGTTGAACGCGGTGCCGACGGCGCGGACCTCGACGCCACCCGCGTGCACGACGAACGGGCGCGCGGGATTCTTGGTGACCGCGAAATGCGCCTCGCCGCGCGCGAGGAGGACGCGACGCTCGACGGCAGTGAACTGTTCGACGACATCGCCACCGGTGTTGAGCTGCACGACCGTGCCGTCGGAGAGCATGAGCTGACGCGGACCGGCGGCGGGCGCGACGGCCGGCGGGGGAGACGTCGCGAGAGATGAGCCGGAGAGCGCGGGCGGACGCGCGAGGCGCATGGCCACGAGCGCGAGCGAGGCGGCGGCCGCGAGCGAGCCGAGCACGACCGAGCGGCGCCAAAAGGAACGGCGGCGCGTGGCCGCGGCGAGGACGGGCGCGGCGGCATTCTCCGGGAGACGGTCGAGGAGCGACCACGTGGCGGCGGCGCGGTTCATCGCGACGGCGTGGTGCGGATCGGCGGCGAGCCAGAGTTCGTAGTCGATCGACTCGGCGGCGGAGAGCCCGCGATCGCGGCGAATCGTCCAGCGCGCGGCGGCCGCGCGAAGTTCCGCTTCCGGGGAGTTGGGCGAAGGCGCGCTCATGACTCAGGGCAGGCCGTGGCGCGCGAAAAACTCCTCACAGCGGTGGAGCGCCTTGGTGAGCTGCGCCTCCACCGTGTGGACGGTGATGAAGAGCTTTTCGGCGATTTCGCGGTGGGAAAGGTTTTCAAATTTGCGGAGGACGAGGATTTCGCGGCAGCGCGGCGGCAGCTCCGCGATCGCAGTCGCGAGCAGGTCGGTCTCCTGCCGGCGGCTGGCGGTCTCGGCGGCGTTGGGCGCGGAGTCGAAGACGCGCGACTGAACCATTTCCGTTATCGGAAT
>JBEANZ010000511.1:0-3348 GCA_041165185.1 Verrucomicrobiota bacterium
CCGTCTCCCCGTCTCTCCTTCCCTCCTCCTCTCCGTCGCGCTCGCCCTCGCTGCGCTCGTTCCCACCCACGCTGCCGCACCATCCACACTCCCCGCCTTTCCCGGCGCCGAGGGCTTCGGCGCCACCACCCCCGGTGGCCGCGGCGGAAAAATCCTCTTCGTCACCAACCTCGACGACTCCGGCCCCGGCAGCCTGCGCGAAGCCTGCGAGGTCGCCTCCGGCCCGCGTATCGTGCTCTTCCGCGTCGCCGGCACCATCGCGCTCAAGAAACCGATCGTCGTGCGCAACCCCTTCCTCACGCTCGCGGGCCAGAGCGCACCGGGCGATGGCGTTTGCCTGCGCGACAATTATTTCGGCATCGCGACACACGACGTGATCGTGCGCTACCTCCGCAGCCGCCTCGGCGACACGTCGAAGCAGGAGTCCGACTGCATCGATCTGCTCAACGGCGCGCACGACTGCATCCTCGATCACTGCTCCGCCACGTGGTCGGTGGACGAATGCCTCTCCACTTCGGGCGACAACCAGAACTGCACCATGCAGTGGTGCCTCATCGGCGAGTCGCTCAACCAGAGCAAACACGCCAAGGGCAAGCACGGTTATGGCTCGCTCGCCCGCGCCAACGGCCCGATGTCGTGGCACCACAATCTTTGGATTCACAACGATGCCCGCAACCCGCGCCTCGGCGACAACTACGGCCGCGGCGGGAAATTTCCCGAGTTCGATGTCCGCAACAACGTCATCTACGATTTCGGCGGCACCGCCTCCGGCCTCACGCAGGGAAAATTCACGGCCAACTACGTCGGCAACTACCTCCGCCCCGGCCCGAGCAGCAAGGCCCGCACCCCGATCCACATCGGCAACAAGCCCGTCGACTCCGATATCGTGTTTTACCTCCACGACAACGTCCTCGACGGCGACGCCGCGCAGACCGCCGACAACGCAAAGATGATCGACGCCTACGAACTCGACGGCAAACCGCAGGCCCGCACGTCGCCCACGCCGTTTCCCGCCGCGCCGGTGAAAACCGTCTCCGCCACCGCCGCGCTCGACCTCATCCTCGCCACCGTCGGCGCCTCGCTCCCCGTGCGAGACTCCGTCGACGCGCGCCTCGTCAGCCACGTGCGCACGCGCGGCGGCAAACTGATCGACTCGCAAAACGAAGTCGGCGGCTGGCCCGTCCTAAAGACCGGCCCGCTCCCGCTCGACACCGACGGCGACGGCCTCCCCGACGCCTGGGAACTCGCCCACGGCCTCGACCCGAAGAATCCCAAGGACGCCAGCGCCCTCGCCAAAAGCGGCTACACGCACCTCGAGGAATTCCTCAACGCGATCGTCGCGCGTTAAGCGGCGCGCGGCACGCCCACGGAGCGCGCAGCCAGGGCTTGCCGCTTGCCAAGCCTTGTGACTCACGCCTGAGTCACACGCCATGAGCACCGCCACGATCCGCGAACTCCGCACGTCGTTCCCAAAAATTCGCGCCCGCATCGCCCGCGAGGGCGAGGTCATCATCACGGATCGTGGACGGGCGGCGTTTGTTTTGAGCACGTATACCGAGCGCCCAAAAAAAACGAAACCGCAGCCGGATTATTACGCGCGGTTGCTGAGCTATATGCCCAAGCCGATGAGCAAGGCGGCGATGGACGCTCTCGATGAGGCCAACCGTGGCGACCGCTGACCAAACTTACTGCGATCCGAGCGCATTGCGTTCGATCTATCTCCACGACCCGCGTTCGCGCGGGATGACGACGTGGCGTGCGACGGTTTCCGGCGCGCTGCCGATGACGAAGTTTGTCTCGGCGGAGATGGCGAACGCCTTCGCGCTCGCCGAATTTCGCGGCGAAATCGACGCGGCCCGGCATTCCGCCGTCGTCGCTCATTTTTCCGCTGATTTCTCCGAGGGCCGCTTCACCTCGGCCGATCTACTTTGGCGGGCCGCGCTGGATCGGGCCGCCGAGCTGAGCCGCGCGCACTCCACCATACTCGGCACCCGTGCCCTCGATGTCCTGCACGTCGCGTCCGCACTCGAGCTCGGCGCGCGCACGTTCGTGACCTACGATACGCGTCAGGCCGCGCTCGCGAGCGCCGTCGGGCTGAAGACGCTCGCGCCGTAGCGCACCCCGCGCACGGGCGTGAGCCGCCGGTGTGCCAGCGGGAGGGCTGCACTCGCTTCGCCCGTCCGCTCCTCGCGCCCGCCGCACTGCGTCGGACGCTCGCCGCAACGCGCTTGCCCCGCGTCGCCTCGTTCGCAGCCTGCGCCCATGCAAAAATGTCCCTTCGCCGCCCGCGCGGTCGCCCGCCGTCGCGGCCCCGTTTCCATTGTCTCGCGCCCGCTCGCGCACGCCGGCCTTCGCACGTTCGCGCTCCCGTTTGCGGCCGCGCTCGCGTTCGCCTTCGCGCCCACCGCCCGCGCGAACCTCGACCTCAAGAACTTCGACCTCGCGGTGAAGCCCTCGGACGACTTCTACCGCCACGTCAACGGCACCTGGCTGCGCAACAATCCCATCCCGCCGGACCAGTCGCGCTGGGGCGGCTTCAACCAGCTCGCCGAGGGCAACCTCGCCAACCTCCGCGCTATCGCCGAGCGCGCCGCGACGAAGAGCGACGGCGGCACGCCGGTCGAAAAAATGGTCGGCGACTTTTTCGCCAGCGGCATGGACGAGGCCGCCATCGAGAAACTCGGCGCCAGCCCGCTCAAGCCCGAGCTCGACCGCCTCGCCGCGCTCAAGTCGCCCGCCGACGTGCTCCGCGCCATCGCGCACCTCCAGTCGTTCGGCACGCCGTGCGGCTTCGGCTTCGGCAGCGCGCCCGACCGGAAAAACAGCGAGATCGAGATCGCGAATTTCGGCCAGGGCGGGCTCGGGTTGCCCGAGCGCGGCTACTATTTCAACGACGACGAGAAGTCCCAAAAAATCCGCCAGCACTACCTCGCCCACATCGTCAACCTGCTCGCCCTCGCCGGCGAGTCGCGCGAGTCCGCCACCGTTTCCGCGCAGGCCGTCCTCGCGCTTGAGACCAAGCTCGCCCTCCGCTCGCTCCGCCGCGTCGACATGCGCGACCCGTATCGCAGCTACCACAAGATGACGCTCGCCGAGGCCGCCGCGAAGACGCCCGGCATCGATTTCACGCTCTACCTCGCGGCGCGCGGCGCGCCCGCGTTCACCGAGTGCAATCTCGCCCACCCCGAGTTTTTCCAGGGCTTCCAGACCGCGCTCAACACCACGCCCGTCGCCGACTGGCAGGCCTACCTGCGCTGGCACCTCGTGCGCCACGCCGCGCCGTATCTCAGCGCGGAGTTCGTGAAGGAGAGCTTCGCCTTCAACGGCACCATCCTCACCGGCACCACC
>JBEANZ010000512.1:0-2932 GCA_041165185.1 Verrucomicrobiota bacterium
AGTCTTGCCGATCCTGAGGGGACGCTGTTTTCGCGGCAGGGAGATGCGAACGATCCGTTGCAGACGTTGTTTCCGGCGATGAAGGACAAGGGCGCGCGGGTGAGTCACCTCTA
The DNA here is from genome assembly GCA_041165185.1 of Verrucomicrobiota bacterium. Taxonomy (GTDB): domain Bacteria; phylum Verrucomicrobiota; class Verrucomicrobiia; order Opitutales; family Opitutaceae; genus JBEANZ01. The sequence goes on from JBEANZ010000512.1 coordinate 114, forward strand.
CGAATTCAAAGATAAGGTGCTGCTCGAAGATTTGACGCGGGCAACGGTGCTGCGGGCGGTCTTGAGCGAGCGGCAGCTCTACGAGGTGATGGTGCAGTTTTGGACGGATCATTTTAATATCGATCCATCGAAGGCGGAGGCGAAGTGGCTGAAGGCGGCGGATGATCGCGATGTGATTCGTGCGCATGCGTTGGGAAATTTCCGGGAGATGCTCCGGGCGAGCGCGGTGAGTCCGGCGATGCTGTGGTATCTCGACGGGCGCGCGAACCGCGTGACCAAGGCCGGCGACAAGCCCAACGAAAACTACGCGCGCGAGCTGCTCGAACTCCACACGCTCGGCGTGCACGGCGGCTACACGCAGCAGGACGTGATGGAAGTCGCGCGCTGCCTCACGGGCTGGACCGTGCGGGACAAAAAGAAGTTTTTCAAAGGCCGAGTGGAGTTCCAACCGCGCCAGCACGACGACGGCGCGAAGCGCGTGCTCGGCGTCGAGATCGCGGCGGGCGGCGGCGCGCGCGACCTCGACCGCGTGCTCGAGATCGTCGTGAATCATCCGAGCACGGCGCGGCATCTCGCGTGGAAGTTGTGCCGGCGCTTCATCGCGGACGAGCCGCCGGCGGCGGCGGTGGCGGCGACGGCGGCGGCGTTTACGGCGGCGCGCGGCGACATCCCGGCGACGCTGCGGGCGCTGTTTGCGACGGCGGATTTTTCGGCGCCGGCGGCGCGGGCGGGGAAATTCAAGCGGCCGTTTCATTTCGTCGTGTCGGCGTTGCGCGCGACCAACGCGCAGACGGACGCGTCGAAGCAGCTCGTGGATTACCTGCTGCGACTCGGGCACGCGCCGTTTCGCTACGCGACGCCGGACGGCTATCCCGAAGAGGCGACGCACTGGCAGAGCACGCTGCTGTGGCGCTGGAATTTTTCCACGGCGCTCGCGGCGAACCGGATCAAGGGCACGACGGTCGCGCCGGAGGTGTTGCGCGCGCGGCTCGGCGGCGACGAAGCGTTGATGGCGACGCTGCTCGGCCGCCGCGCGAGCGAACTCGAGCGCGCCGCCTACCGCGACGCCGGCGGCGATCTTGCGCTGCTGCTTGCGGCGCCGGCGTTTCAACGCTGCTAGCCACCGCGACGACACCATGGCCGCGCAAGCACTCATCACGGGTAACGGGGACGAACGCCGCACGCTCGTCGTGGTGTTTCTGCGCGGCGCCGCGGACGGGCTCGCGCTCGTGCCGCCGCTGGAGGACGAACACTACTATCGCGCGCGGCCGCGCCTCGGCATCGCGAAGCGCGATGCGGTGCGGCTCGACGAGCGCTTCGGGTTGCACCCGAAACTCGCGCCGCTTGAAAGCGCGTGGCGCGACGGCCAGCTCGCGATCGTGCACGCGTGCGGCACGGAGGATCAGACGCGGTCGCATTTTGAAGCGCAGGATTTGATGGAGCACGGCGGGCTCGTCGCGGGCGGGTGGCTCGCGCGGTTCCTGCGCGCGCGGCCGCAGGCGACGAGCGGCGCGCTCACGTGCGTGGCGGTCGGGAAGGCGTTACCCGAGTGCCTTATCGGCGCGCCGTCGGTGACGGTGATGCAGGGGCTGGACGAGTTTGCGCTCGGCGGGAAGACGCCGGCGTTTCAGTCGCAGCTCGAAAAACTCTACGCGATGGAGCGCGGCCAGCTCGGCACGGCGGCGCGCGACACGTTCGACGCGCTGGTGCGAATCGACGCGATGCGCTCGACGACCTACGTGCCGGCGCACGGCGCGGACTACGGCAACGGTCGCGACGACTTCGCGAACGGCCTCCGCCAACTCGCGCGGCTTATCAAGGCGAACGTCGGCCTCGAGGCGGCCGCGATCGATTTGCCGGGGTGGGATTCGCACTTCGGGCAGCAGGGGCAGGTCGAGGGACTGGCGGCGCGACTCGCGGGCGGGCTGGAGGCGTTTCGCCGGGATCTCGGCCCGCGGATGGCGACGACGACGGTGGTCGTGATGACGGAGTTTGGGCGCACGGTGGAGGAGAACACCTCGTTCGGCACGGACCACGGGCGCGGCGCGGCGATGTTGGTGCTCGGCGGTGGCGTGCGCGGCGGGCGTATGCACGGCGAGTGGCGCGGGCTCGCGCCGGAGGTGCTGGAGCGGCGCGGCGTGCTCGACGGCTACGGTGATCTGCCGGTGCTGAACAATTACCGAAACGTGCTCGCGTCCGTGCTCGCGCGGCACGGCGCGGACGCGGCGGGGCTGGCGGCGGTGTTCCCGGAGTTCGCGCTGCGACCGATGGGGTTGTGGGGGTGAGCGCGGGGTTGCAGGGAGGGCGGCGGGGGGCATTGCGGCGTTGACCGGATTCGGGTCCGCCGTAGGGTCCGCCCGCCGTGACGTTCACCCGCGCCCATCGCCATTTTCTCGACGCGTTGCGTGAAGACGCCGCGTTGCCGCCGCCGGCATTGCGCACCGGGACGGCCGACGATTTTCGGGAGTGGAAGGCGGAGATGCGGGCGTTTGATCAGGCGCAGCTCGATTTGGGGTTGGTGACGGCGGCGCAGTTGCAGGAACGCAATGCGGCCGTGCGCGTGCGCAGATTCCCGATGCGAATCGTGAAGGGCGCCCGCTATGCCTGAGGAGGCGGCAGCGGGCGGGCTGAGCCCGGCGGAGTTCGCCGAAATTCTCTCGACCGGGGATCTGCCGCTGATTGTCGGCGGCCAGGCGATCAACATTTGGGCGGAGTCGTATGCGGGGAGGGTCGCGGGGCTGGAGGGGTTCCTGCCGTTCACGAGCCGCGATGCGGATATCCACGGCTCGCGCGCGCAAGCCGAGGCGATTGCACGGCGC
>JBEANZ010000513.1:0-3211 GCA_041165185.1 Verrucomicrobiota bacterium
CCAGTGGGTGGCCGTCCTGCTGTGGTGTGCCGCGGCCAAGCGCCTCAAGGCCCGCGAGGCGTGGATCGGGTGGGACCCGCGCACGCGCGCCGAGCGGTTGAAACTCGTGGTGCAACAAGCGCGCTTCTGCCTGCTGACGACGCAGCCCAACCTCGCCAGCCGCGTCCTCGACGAAGCGGTCCGGCACCTGCCGGACTGGTGGCATCAGCTCCACGGCTACACGCCGCTCCTCGCCGAAACCTTCGTCGATCCACAGCGCTTCGAGGGCACCTGCTACCGGGCCGCCGGCTGGGCGGAGGCCGGAGCCACCGCGGGCCACCGCCGCGCCGGCCGCGATTACTACGAGCCCGGCGCCGGGTTGAAGAGTGTCTGGCTCAAAGCCCTGCGACCGGACGCCGCCGTCCTCCTGCGCGGCCCCCTCGCCACGCTCCCGCCGGAGTGCCGCGCGGCGCAACCCGTGGCCGCGATGGGGATCCTACCGGTCAAACTGGCGCAGGCCGAGTCCCTCTTCGCCGCCTTCGGCCGGGTGCCCGATCCGCGCGCCCGCAACCGCCACCACCGCCTCGCCACCGTCCTGACGATCACCGCTCTGGCGATCCTGATGGGCCGCCAGCGTCCGGCCGACTTTGTGCGCCTCGCCCAGCAGCTCAACGCCCGCCAGCGCCAGGCCCTCGGCTACTACCGGCCGCCGGGCCGGAAACTCGGCGTCGCGCCCGGCAGCGACGTGTTCTACACCCTGCTCGGCCGCGTCGATCCCGCCGCGTTGGCCGGCGTCCTCAATGATTGGTTACAAGCCCAGCACGGCCAACTCCCCCAGGCGCTCGCCCTCGACGGCAAGGCCGTCACCGACCGGCTCGCCCAAGTCGTCAGCCTCGTCGCGCAGGAGACCGGCGCCACCGTCGCCGTCGCCCCCGTGCTCTCCGCTGAGAAGGAACACGCAGTGCCCGCCGCCCGCGCCCTCCTCGCCGCGACCGACCTGACCGACACGCTGGTGAGTCTCGACGCCGGCCACGCCAACCACGCCACCGCCCGCACCATCGTGTCGGCCGGCGGCGAGTATCTGCTCCAACTCAAAGGCAACACCCCCACCGTCCAAGCCGCCGCCGCGCACGCCGTCCTCGGCCTGGCCCCTTTTTTTCGACCGACGACCGCGACCACGGCCGCGTCGAGCACCGCGCGCTGACGCTCGCCACCGTCACCCCGGAGCAACTCGGCTTTCCCCATGCCGCCACCGTCGTCGCAGTCACCAGCGCGGTGACCCACAAGCAGACCGGCGTCACCAGCGGCGAGACCCGCCACTTTGTCTCCTCGCTCGAACGCGGTGCCCTGACCCCGCGCCAGTGGCTCGCCCGCGTCCGCGGTCACTGGAGCGTCGAAGCCGCCAATCACTACCGCCGCGACGTCACCTGGCGCGAAGACGCAGCACTCGGCCGCAACGCCCGCCGAGCCTGCCACCTCGCGCTCCTACGCTCCACCCTCCTCGGCGCGCTCCTGCGCGACGGGTCGATCAACCTGTCCGCCCGCTCCCAACACTACGCGTCCCGCCCCGCCCCCGCCCTGCGTTTGCTCTGCTCCTTCCGCCCGTCCCCGTGAAGCCAAACCAGAATTCCGTGACCATAACACCGGCCGACGAAGACTTGACTGTGCAACGAGCTGGCGGTGTAATATGAGGAAGCGGAATCGTGCTGGTGCCGGCAGAGCCGGAACTATTCAGACGCGACGCCCGACCCTCACTTCTCTCGCTCTGCAGCCTCAGCTTTCGACATAATGACATAGTAGTCTTTATATGATTTATCGTAATACTGAGCATAATAATAACCAGAAACCGCAAGATTAAGTCCATTTAAGACCGCCCCGAAATTCGGAACGTTGGCATCCAACAGGCGCTTAGCACTAAATTGAGCCGCCTTCCGGCGGACCTTATTAAAGTAAATTGTAAATATAGATCCATCCATCAACGGTAAAATAATTAGTGCATCACTAACAGCCGCAAGCGGCGGTGTATCAAAAAACACCCGATCGTATCGCTTCCTCAACTCAGACACCAAAACCTCAAACGCCTTGCTATTTAGAATCTGAGTTGGATTCTTGGCCCTTCCGCCGGCCGGCAAAATATCCAAGTTTGGAGCCACCCCGCGCACAAGAACGTCATCGATCACGGAGGTTCCCGCGCACACGTCGATCAGGCCTCGAAGATTCTCAATCCGAAACGACTTATGGATATTTGGCTTGCGCAAGTCGCAATCCACGACGATCACCTTCTCTCCATGCGCGGCGAACGTAAGAGCAAGATTGGTAGTTGTAAACGACTTCCCTTCACCGGGAACCGTGCTCGTAATAATAATAGCCTTTGCGTCTTTGCTTTCATCCTTTAGCCGAAGACTTGAATGCAGCGTCAAGAAGGCTTCGGAGACCTGCCGATCAGCATTATTTGTCACAATCTGCGCCTTATCCGCTTGCTCCATGTGCCGAATTTGAGGAATAATACCCACCAAAGGGAGTCCAACCACGCCTTCAATATCAAAGGAACTCTTCACGCGATCATCTACGAAGGCGACGAAAAACGCAAAGGCCAATCCGAGGACAACACCTCCGCCAAAACCCAACCCGAGGTTGAGCGGAACGTTCGGTGAGACGGGCTTGGACTCGGCAGCCGGTCCCGCCAGATCGACGACGCGCGCATTAGGTGTATTCGTCGAACTCACAATCGACGTTTCACGCGCACGAGCGGTAATATTCATCAGAATCTGCTCGTTTGTTCGAAGTTCCCGCTCCAAATCCGTGTATTCTAGAGCGTAGCGATCAAGATCCAACGACTCAGCCTTCTGTTTCGACAAGTCGTCTTGGGCTTGCTGGCTAGACCGCAGGGCAGCCTGATAGTCAGCCTCAATAGTTCCACAAACTACTTCGATCGCACGTCGAACCTCTGTCTCGGTTTGCGACAACGCATTGACGGCCTCGATCATTTTGGGATGCTTAGCACGATAGCGCTCACGAAGCTGCGCAATTGCAATCGTCTGCTCAGCACGTTTCTGCAAGAGGCTCGTCACGCTCGAACTCGCCGCAATAAATGGCAACTGGGCTAAGTCGAAACCCCTAGAGCGATGGTCTCTCAGCTGTTGACGCCGAATTTCAGCGGCGTTGAGCTGCTGCCCAGCGCGCGTGGCCTCCGAATTCAACTGCTTGAGCGTATCGTTAACAATGTCTTTTC
>JBEANZ010000514.1:0-2578 GCA_041165185.1 Verrucomicrobiota bacterium
GTGTCGTCGCCGCCCGAGGGCGTCACGAAAAATTTCGCCGCCACATCCGGCAGCGCCACGCCCCCGCCGCCGTAGCCGGCCGAAGAGAAATCGATCTTCTCCTCGGCGACCGCCGCGCTAACCCGCGGCAGCCACGCCAGAAACAACATCGAAATAATTCCCAGTCGCAGCGCGCTTGGCACGCCCGCGCCAATCGCGCGTCGGCCCGCCATCGTAGGCCGCCCGCTTGCGGGCGCTTCTTCCGAGCGCGAACAAGCTCGCGGCCTACGGATCACGTCCGCGCCGCCGTCAGGTTTCCGGAAAAACACTTTCATGGCCACGAGCGTCTCGCGTCTCATGGCAGCGGCTTCAGCCCTTCGCTGCGCACGATCCACTTGCCGTCCTTCGGAAAACCCGGCGCGTCCATTGTCGCCGCTCCGTTCGCCTCGCCGGAGCCCGGCGCAGGCGGGTCCCAACCCGCCGCCATCATCGCGACCGCCGCGAGCAGCGCGCCGTTGCCGGGGAGATAGACGGGCAGGTCGTCGCGTTGGCGGTTGTGGCCGTTGGCGGTGTAGCTGTTGTTCGGCCCGTCGGTTTTCAACAACACGTCCACCGCCTTCTGCGGTTCTCCAAGCCGCGCCGCCGTCATCGCGATCATCGGGTAATCCCAGCCCCAGATTTTCTTTTCCCAGTCCCACGATTTCAAAACCGCATCGAGGGTGCGCGCCATCGTCGCGCGGTCCACGCCGTCGCCGGGGAGCTGGCCGAGCGCCATCAGGAACGACGGATGATCGTGGCGGCTCGCGGGGTTGTCCCAGGTGTCGGGCGTCGATTCGAGCGCGACGTATTTGCCGTCCTTCACCGGCAGCGGCGCGAGGGATTTGATCATCACGTCCCAAATTTCATCGCGGCCGAGGCCGAGGCGTTCGCGCCACGTCTGCGCGATTTGCAGGCCGCGCGACCAGTAGCTGAGTTCGTAACAGGGATTCATGCTCGTGGCCTGATCGTAGATTTCCTGCGCGATCCAGAGCGGCGGGCCGAGGTCGTAGCGTTTTTTCCCGCCGTCCCAGTGGAGCATCGCGGCCATGCACTCGGCGGACTCGAGGACGAGTTCGCGGTAGCGCGCGAGCGTGTCGGGCGTGGGCGTGTTGCGGTAGAGCAGCTCGGCGAGGTGGATCGGGTGCGGCTGGTTCCAGACGAGGAGCGGGTTGCCGCCGGGGCTCTCGCGCCAGTCGGGGCCGACCATCTTCGGCCAGCGCGCACCGCGCAGCCCGCGCCCGCTCGCGATGCGGCGCGCGGCGGGGAGCGCGTTGACCATCGCGTCGAGGTTGCGCGCGAGAAACGCATCGCGCCCCCAGAGCGCAAAGTGCGCCGTGTGCCACCACATCATCTCGGTGTGGTGCTTGCCAAACCAGGTGCTGTTGGTGAGCCCGCTCTCCTGCGGTGGAAAATCCCCCGCGAACTGGATCGCCGTGAGGTATTGCGAGAGGACGACGCGCCGCTCGAGCTCCGCCGCGCGCGGGTCCGTGCTGCCCGCAAAATCGATCGCGCCGCCGCTGCGCCAGAAACCCGCCCACGCCGCCGCGCTCGCCGCGCGCACGGCCTCGGCGTTCGGCAGCGGGTTCGCGCCCTCGGGCACAAACCCGACCACAAATTCCAACACCTCGCCGTCCCCCACACTCAGGCGGAAGTCGTGCAGGCCGTTCCACCGCGCGTCGAGCGGCCCGCTCCCGAGCACCGATCCGAAGTAGCGCGCCTCGTCGCGCTCGTGCTCGAAGACGAGCAGGCGGGCGTTCTGCGCGCGAATCATCGTCGTGTGCGTCGCGGGCTGGCTCCAGTCGAGCGCGCGGTTGTTTTTCACTGCGGAATCGTAGCCGCGCGGGACGGAGAGCCGCACGCCGAGCCGGCCACCGGCGACGAGCGGCGACTCGACGCGGATCGCGAGCGCGTTGCGCACCGGATCGCACGCGACCGTCACGCGCACGTTCGCCTCCGCGAGGCGAAACGCGCTCGTCGTGCGCCCCGCCCATAGGTCGAGCGTCTGCGCGATGCCGGTGATTTCCTCCGGCGCGAGCGGCGCGCCGCCCTCGCGCGCGAGGTCGAGCGCGAGCTGCGGGAGCGGTTGCGTGTGCGGGTTTTCGCGGAGCCATTTGCCGGCGGGGCTCTTGTCGTTGGTGGGGTAGCCGACGGTCTTGCCGTGCGCAGTGAAATCGCGGTTCGCGTCGGCGAGCTTGAACGCGTTGGGATTCGGCTCCTCGTGCCACGACCACCGCGCCTGCGTCTCCAGCGGGATGCCGTTTTTCCGGTAGTGATCGTAGAAGGTCTGGAGTCCCGTCACGTCGGCCGTGAAACAAAATTCGCCATTCCCCACCGACAGCGGCGCCCACGGATCGAGCGCGGCGAGGCGCGGGTTGTGGCGCGTGACGACCGCTTGCCGATCGATTTTCTCCGCCGCCGTCGCGGCTGGAACCGCGACCGCACCCGCGCAGGCGAACGAAATGCCGAAAAGAAAACGGCCGAGAGGGGAGCGCACCATGGCGCCCATCTCGGCACCAGGCGGGGCGCGCGCAACGAGAAAGGTCCCGCGCAGCGCACGAGA
>JBEANZ010000515.1:0-4070 GCA_041165185.1 Verrucomicrobiota bacterium
ATCGGATCGAGGATTCCAACTTGAATCGACTGATCGGTGGCACGGCCGACGATGTAGCCCAGCATCGGCTCAAGGTGGAAATTGCCCGACGCACGATCATTGCCATTCGACCTTCGGCACACGTCGAGGTGATCACTGATATCTGGCAGAATCACGCCCACCTGCTGAAGCGCTGCGATTTGATCTTCGGCTGCGTCGACGGATTTGACCAACGGCGTCAACTGGAGGCAACGGCACGGCGTTACCTGATTCCGCTGATCGACATCGGCATTGATGTCGTCGTGCTCGACGGGTCACCACCGGAAATCTCCGGCCAAGTTATCCTCTCGATGCCGGGTGAACCGTGCATGACATGTATGGGATTTCTCAACGAGGGCTCCCTCGCCCGCGAAGCAGCCAAGTATGGAGACGCCGGAATAAATCCCCAAGTCGTCTGGTCAAATGGTGTGTTGGCTTCGACGGCCGTCGGTATCGCGGTGGATCTTGTCACCGATTGGAGCCGAACGATGCGCAAGCGCGTCTACCTCTGTTACCGCGGCAGCACCGGAACGATCACCCCACACGTGCGGCTCGACTACCTGCCGCCCGGGCCCTGTGCGCATTTCCCGGCCAACAGTGTCGGCGACCCGCGCCTTCGCCGATTGTGAACTGGCGGTGCCGTCCGGAATTCCGAAATTGGCCGGTCGAAAGACCTAGCGCTGATGGGGCCGAGCCGAAGGGGTCCGCCGAGCCGAAGGGATCGAACTCTGCACTTTGCACTCGGTGGACGAACCCGAAATCAAGCTCCTTACGAATCAACCCTGGTTTCAAGATGCCCAGTTTGAATCCTTTGAACGCTGCCGATGTTCGATCAATTCGTGGGAACGTGACGTCGGCCGAGCGGAGGCAAGTTGGGCGGGAGGTTTTCGTCGTCGCGTTGGAAGGCGATCACGTTGGCTCCGTGTTTGACGGTGGTGGTGAACGAGGCGCCGGGCTTGATGAGTTGGCCGTTGAGCCACGCGTCCTGCGAGGTGCCAGTAAGCGTAAAGGTCGCGGTGCCGCCTCGGTCGCCTTCGCCCCGCGGCGGCGGAAAAGATCGAGGGCGGCGTTGCGCGCGGCGGTGAAGAGAAACGCCTTCGGGTAGCGGACGCCGCCGTTGCCCTGCGCGCGGAGGAGGCGCGTGTAGGTTTCCTGCACGAGATCATCGTGGTCGCCCAGCGTGGGAAAACGCGCCTGCAGGTAGGCGCGCAGCGCCGGTTCATGAGGCTGCACTTCCTCGGCAAACCACCTCGACAAGCTCGGTGCAGGCAGACGGGTTGGTTCAGACGGCGGCATGGGGCGGATGCGAAGGAAATGCATCCGGTCGCCACCGCGAACTGTCGAGTGGTTTCTCCGCGAAAATCCCGGCGATAAACTATTTCTTTCGGTGGATAACCCAAAAGCGCGAGCGCTGCGTCTCTACGTTTCGCAGCGGCTCGCGTTTTAGTGGCGGCCCTACGCCAACTCCCACCCCTTGCGATAGGCGCGGCGGATGAGCGGGGCGGCTTCGGGGGCGTTTTTCGCCACGAGATTTTTTGCGTCCCACTCCACGCGTTTGCCGAGGCGCAGGGCGAGGTTGCCGAGGAGCACCGTCTCACTGAACGGACCCGACGACGCGAAGTTCGAGAGCGCGGGCGTGCCCGTCTTGATCGCGTCGAGCCACTCGACGTAGGGACCGCCGCCGTCTTCGCCCTTGCCGTCCTGCGTGCCGCCGGGGACGCGCGGGATGGTTTTCAGCGGTGCGGGAAGATCGATGCCGAGCGACTCCGGCTTAAAGACCCAGTCCTGCCGCGAGCGCCCAAAAAACATCCGGCCCTTCTCGCCGACGAGCACGAGATCGAAGCGGCGGAACACGTGATCCGCCGTCGGGAAATCTTCCTTCCATAGTGCCTCGGGCGGGGCGTTGAGGTAGCGACCGTCCTTGGCGACGACGCCGTCATACCACGCAAATTTCACCGGCGCGCCGAGGATGCTCGTGGGAAAATGATAGGTGACGGTCGAGCGGTGCGGCGCAGCGATCGCGGTGCCGCCTTCGTGCCAGACATCGACGGACGACGGTGACGTGAGACCGAGCGCCCAGTAAGGCATGTCCATGATGTGGCAGCCCATGTCGCCGAGCGCGCCGGCGCCGAAATCCCAATAACCGCGCCAGTTGAACGGCGCGATCGTCGGGCTGTAGTCGTGAAACGGCGCGGGCCCGATCCACTGGTTCCAGTCGAGGCCCTTCGGCACCGGCTCGGCCTTCGGCCACTCCGTCATGCCCTGCGGCCAGATCGGGCGGTTGGTCCACGCGTGGACTTCAGTGACGCGCCCGAGCACGCCGGCGCGGATGAGTTCGACGCCGCGGCGGATCGGTTCGCCGGCGTGAGCCTGGTTGCCCATCTGCGTCTGCACTTTGGTTTGCACGGCAATCTCGGCGAGTCGACGCGCCTCCCAGATCGAGTGCGAAATCGGTTTCTGGCAGTAAACGTGTTTGCCCTTCCGCATCGCGAGGGTCGACGCGTGGAAGTGATGGTGATCGGGCGTCGAAACCGTCACGGCATCGACGCCGCTCATCGTCGCGATCATCTCGCGGTAGTCGGTGAAGAGTTTCGCGGCGGGGAAACGATCGAGCATGGTGTCGCCGCCGGCCTTCGCCTTTTTCTTCCGGCCGAGCTCGGGATTGCGCGGGTTGGCGACATCGCAGAGCGCGATGATTTCGGCGCCGGCGGCGGAGACCGCCGAGATGTCGACCTGGCCCTTGCCGCCAATGCCGATGGCGCCGATCTGGATGCGGCCGTTGGCCCCGCGCGCCGACGCGGGCAGAATGTGGAAGCCGAGCGTGGCAACGGCGGACGCGCGGAGGAAATCGCGACGGGTGGGCTGGGGAGGTTTCAGTTTCATGGGGTGAAGCGGGGCCGCCGCGATTCAGCGAAAGAAACCAGCGACCGCAATCCGACTTTGCGCGACGGTGACCAAGCCGCGCAACACACCATCCGTCCGGCAATGGAACAGCGGTCGGTTGGGTTGAGCCAATGGGCCAAGGCAAAAGGCGAGACGCCTCGTCCACGACCGCAAAAAACCCGGGCGAGCGGTGGCTCGGCCCGGGCGTGAGAGCGGACTGTGGTCCGAAGCGCTTTAGAACCGATAGGTCGCGGAGACGCGGAGGTTGACGCCGGTGCCGGCGTAGACCGCGTTGCGGGAGAGCGAGGCGAGGAGGTATTTTTTGTTGAAGACGTTGTCGACGTTGGCCTGGTAGCTCCACGGGCCGCGGGTGTAGCCGGCGGCGGCGTCTACGAGCGTGCGCGCGGGGAGGAAGAACGTCGGCTGGTTGGGAATCAGGTTCGTCGGCGTGCTCGCGGCGGTGAGGCCGGAGGCGGCGTCGCCGGGGCGCTTGTCCGTCCAGTTGGTGCCGAGCGAGACGTGGAAGCCCTTGAGGTCGCCCGTGAGGAATTCGTAGCGCGCCCACGCGGCGGTGGATTTCTCGGCGGTGCCGCGGAACGGGATGTTGTTGGGATCGCGGTTGGTGAAGTTGGTGTAGTGGCCGATCACGGTGAAGCCCTTCGCGATTTCGTAGGTGGCCTCAAACTCCCAGCCTTTCGCGGCGCGGTCCGAGTAGAGGAGCGGCGCGGGCGGGACGGGCGCGGGCACGGTGAGGTTGGCGGGGTTCGGGATCGAGAACGCGTTCTGCGCGATCTTGAAATACGTGACGCCGACCTGGAGCCGGCTCTCGAGGAGGCGGGCGCGGGCGCCGAACTCATCCTGCGAGCCGACGGAAAAGTCGGGCGTGCCGGCGGGGGAGAGGTTGGTCGAGACGGGCGAGGCGTTTTCGGAGTGGCCGAAGAAGAGCGAGAGATCCCGCACGGGCTTGCCGACGATGCCGTAGTTCACCGTGTTCTTTTTGTTTTTGATCTTCACGTGATTCGTCGCGCCGGGCAGGAGACGCTGCGTCGAGTTGCTCACGTCGAGCTTGGAGACGCCGCCGGAGACGATGACGCGGCCGTCGAGGAACGTGAGGCTCTCGTTGGCGTAGAATTGGCGGGTGAGCTCGTAGTTGGCGTCGCGGGTGTTGA